>CAXTTP010000322.1:0-3342 GCA_964247195.1 uncultured Sphingomonadaceae bacterium | reverse complement strand
AGCATGGGGGGTGTCGCGTGGGTAGGGTCCTCGCCGTCGGGCTGATGTCGGGAACGTCGCTGGACGGCGTCGACGCGGCGTTGATCGAAACCGACGGCGCGGGCTTCGTGCGCCCGATCGCGTTCCGTAGCGACGCCTATTCGGAGGCGGCGCGCAAGATGCTCCGGGAAGCCGCCGCGTTGGCACTAAGCTACGATGTTCCGCGCCGCAGCCCGGAGATCGGCGAAGCCGACGGTCTGGTGACCCGCCGCCACATCCTCGCCGTCCACCAGCTGCTTGCCGACGCCGACGTCGCTGCCGAGGAGGTGGCGGTCATCGGCTTCCACGGGCAGACGATCGCCCACCGCCCCGATCGCGGCTGGACCTGGCAGATCGGCGACGGCGCGGCGATGGCGGCGGCGGTCGGCATCGACGTGGTCAACGATCTGCGCCGCGCCGATGTCGAAGCGGGCGGGCAGGGCGCGCCGCTGCTGCCGGTCTATCATCGCGCGCTGGTGGCGAGCTTGCCGAAGCCGGTCGCGATCCTCAATCTCGGCGGCGTCGGCAACGTCACCTGGATCGGCGAGGGCGAGGAACTGGTCGCGTTCGACACCGGTCCGGCCAACGCCCTGATCGACGACTGGATGCTGGCCGAGACCGGCCGCAGCCTCGACGAGGACGGTGCGCTCGCAGGAGCCGGACGGGTCGACGAGACGGTGCTCGACGCGATGCTCGACCATCCCTATTTCGATCTTGCGCCGCCCAAGTCCCTCGACCGCGCCGATTTCACGATTCAGCCGGCGCGCGGTCTAGCCGCTGCCGACGGCGCGGCGACGCTGACTGCCTTCACCGCACGCTCGGTCGCGCTAGGGCTCGCTCTCCTACCGGCACCGCCGAAGCGGCTTATCGTCGCCGGCGGCGGCCGCCGCAACCCGACATTGATGGCGATGCTCGGCGCCGACTGCGGGCTCGTGCCGGAGCCGATCGAGGCGCTCGGCTGGAACGGCGACGCGACCGAGGCGGAAGGCTTCGCCTATATGGCGGTGCGCAGCCTGGGCGGCCTCCCGATCAGCTTTCCTGGCACCACCGGCGTCCCCGCGCCGCTTACCGGAGGGGTGTTGCACCGGGCCTAGTCCTCAAGCGCGGCATGCCTGCGGTCGACCCAGGTCTTGCCTTCGTCGCCGCCCCACAACAGCCACGCGATATAGCCGGCGGAAGGATCGGTATCATCGCCCCAGCTGTGGCTGTGGGTCTGCTTGTCCACCGCGTGCCGGGCGAAATAGCTGTACATCGACTTGATGTCCGCCTCGGTCAGCGGCTTGCGATCCGCCAGCTGATGGGCGCGTCCTACGCCGACCTCGGTCCCGCCCCGGCTGAACGCCTCGCGCAGCGCAAGGCCGCGCTTCGCGTTGGCCGCCATCTTCGCGGTCGGTACTGTTTCCTTCGTTTCTGCCATTTCGTGCTCCTCGCCGATCAAACGCAGCGGAACGGGCGAGGGCTCCGCCCGCTCGAACCTTTGCTGCGACGGACCGACCGCGGCGCGCGTTGCATCGAGGAAAGTCAGGAACCTTGTGACGATCAACAGGTTGCTGTGGGGCCGGGGAGGGGGCACCATATCCCTCACCGCCAATCGCCCGATCAAGCTCCGCGCGGTGCCCGCGTCGGGGCGGGCGGCAGATAGGAGCTACGCATGAAGAGCATGGTACTGGCCGCGGCCATCCTGATCGGCAGCGCCGCAATGGCGCAGAATACTTCGATGGCCCCCACAGACGCGACCGCGCCGCCGACGGACACCATGGCGCCGCCTGCCACCGGCTCGGCGACGCCGGACACCCCACCGGCGAGCCCGTCCGACGCGCCGATGCCGGCTCCGGCGGACTCCACCGCCGCGCCGGCCATGCCGGCGCCCGCGACCTCCGGTGCTACGCCGATGGCGTCGAGCGGCGATTATCCGCCGTGCACCGCGACGCTGCAAGACAAGTGCACGAACAGCGGCAGACACGGCAAGATGATGCACCACAAGTCCAAGCACATGCATCACAAGCGCATGCATCACAAGCGCATGCATCACACGCGGCACTAGAGCCCCGGCCGCTAACCGGTATAGTCCCATTAAGTCCTCGTTCGGTCGCGTTCGACCGGACGAGGACTCTTTATTTGCGCCTTTTGTAGGCCTTCGAGCGCGTTGTTCAGTGCGGTCGGCGGGCGTGTTCGCGCGACTCGAGCAGGCTCCACAGCCCGCCATGCTGAATGAGGATCTGCTCGACGCCGAAGCGGACGGCGCGTTCCATCGCCGGACCGCTCGCGACCTCGTCGGCGAAAGCGTGGGTCGCGGCAGGGTCGGGCAACTCGCAGGGCATACGCGACAGGCCGAACCGGCTCGCCGCCGCGTCCAGCACCGGCCGCACAGCGCTCCAGTCCAGCACCAGTCCGGTCGCCGCACCAACCGCGCAGCCGCGCCGCTCGGAGCGGGCGAGCATTTCGAGCGCGTGGTGCTGCGCGACGACGGCCGCCTCGCATTCGCTCTGCCCCGGCGTGCTCGGCAGCGGGCCGACGGCTACGACCAGACGGGTGAGGTAGGTACGTTCCAACGCGAACCCGGTGGCTGCCTTGGCCATCCAACCGTCGACGGGCTGCGGCGCGGCCTTGGCGGCAGCAAGATCAATTACGCTCGGCAGGCGACCGTGCAGCACACAGAGGTAATGCACCGCATCGGCGAGGTTGCGCGCCGCCTCGGCGCCGGTCAGGAGTTCGGCCGAGCGCACGTAGGGATGCGCGCCGCTGCCCGTCCCGGCAAGGAGGGCGCCGAGCATGCCCGCATGATCCGGCGTCGACGCAGGTCCCGCCACGCTTCCCATCGTAAATCTCCTGCACGCGCGGAAGGGCTGCTGCCGCTCATCCTTTCAGTGCACGTGGGGAGTATAGCAAACCGCGTAAAAAGCCGGTGTACGATGCGTTATACATAGTCCGACCGGTCAAAAGCCGCGCCGGAGCGGTCCGGCGCGGGATTCTACTGGTCGAGGAAGCTGCGCATCTTGCGGCTGCGCGACGGATGCTTGAGCTTGCGCAGCGCCTTGGCCTCGATCTGGCGGATCCGCTCGCGCGTCACCGAGAATTGCTGACCGACCTCCTCGAGCGTGTGGTCGGTGTTCATGCCGATGCCGAAGCGCATCCTGAGCACGCGCTCCTCGCGCGGCGTGAGGCTGGCCAGCACCCGCGTGACCGTTTCCTTGAGATTCGCTTGGATCGCGGCGTCGACCGGGATGATCGCGTTCTTGTCCTCGATGAAGTCGCCGAGGTGCGAATCCTCCTCGTCGCCGATCGGCGTCTCGAGGCTGATCGGCTCCTTGGCGATCTTCATCA
>CAXTTP010000321.1:0-3392 GCA_964247195.1 uncultured Sphingomonadaceae bacterium | reverse complement strand
GCGCCCTGGTGCGGCACGATGCCGACGAATTCTCCGCCGAAGTCGCCGCGACGGCGGAAACATTCACCGCCCGCCGTATCGCGGATCTGGGGCCGGGTGGGTGCGCGGCCCCAGATCCGATCTTCATCGTCGGCCTGCCGCGCTCCGGCTCGACGCTCGTGGAGCAGATCCTCTCGAGCCACAGCCAGGTGGAAGGGACGATGGAACTGCCGGAGATGATGATGATCGCCAGCCGCCTGCAATCGCGGGTGGATGAGGGCGAGTTTACCGATTTCCGCGCCATGGTCGCGTCGCTGACGCCCGCCGACCGCCTGCGGCTGGGCGAGGAATATATCGAGCGCACCCGCGTTCACCGCCAGACGGGCAAGCCTCTGTTCGTCGACAAGTTGCCTAACAATTGGCAGCACGTCGGTCTGATCAGGCTGGTCCTGCCGAACGCGAAGATCATCGACGCCAGGCGCCATCCCTTGTCCTGCTGCTTTTCGGGCTGGAAGCAGCATTTCGCGCGAGGACAAGCCTTTAGCTACGATCTTGTCGAGATCGCCCGCTATTATAACGATTACGTGGGGCTGATGGCGGCCTATGACGCGGCGGCGCCAGGCGCGGTGTATCGTGTGATATACGAAGACATGGTGGAGAACACGGAAGGCGAAGTCCGCCGCCTGCTGGACTATCTCGGCCTGCCCTTCGAGCAGAGCTGCCTCGAATTCTACAACAACGATCGCGCGGTGCGCACCGCGAGCTCCGAGCAAGTCCGACGGCCGATCTTCACCGAGGGGATCGAGCATTGGAGGAACTACGAAACTTGGCTCGGCTTGTTGGTCGAAACGCTCGGGCCGGTGCTCGACGCCTATCCTGCGGTGCCATCGTCCATCAGTCCTGGCTCGGCCTGAGCGTACCAGACGCCGCCATCTCTACGTCAGGAAAGCGAGGCGAGCAGTTCCGAGCCGCCGCCGCCGAGCAGATCGCTCAACTCCGCGATGCCGATCGGCGACATGAAGCGGCAACCCACCTCGTGCTCCTCGATGCGGGTGACCAGCGCATGCGGCTTGCTGCCCGTGGGCAGGCCGATCCGGATCAGCGATCCCTCCGCCAGCTCCAGCGGGATGTCGGCACGAAGGTCGTAGCTGGAAAGGTCGGCGATCGTGATCACGACCGGATCCTCACCCGGCAGCCACGCCGTCGCCGGGATTGCGACCGGCCGGCGCTCGCCACGACGGGGGTCGACGCTCACCCGAACCTTCAACGCTCCAGCAGCCACCAGGCACCTCCAGGGGCAGTCATTGCCACGCCCCGATCTTGGCATCGCAACGTCAACGGATGGTTAAGATTTGATCACGGGTGCCGCTCGATCTGCACATCGACGAACTCCTCGCGCGGCGCAAAAAGCGGCCACGGCGCTGATCAAGTCGCCGCGCGAGCGTTGTTCCCTAGCCGGCCCGCCGGCCGGAGACTTCCGCGCCGGCATCCGCCGCCAAAGGAAGGAAGAAAGGGACCGCTACGAGCGACAGCAGCGCGACGATCGCGAAGGCGGGCGTGATATCGGCCGCGCCGAGCGTCGCGCCGTGCCGCCAGCCCAGCGTCGCGTGGATCAGGATCGCGGCCAGCCCGATGCCGAGGCTCTGCGCAAGTTGCTGGAACATGCTGGCAAGGCTGGAGGCACGGCTCATCTGGGCAGCCGGCACGTCCGCGTAGCCGAGCGCGTTCAGCGCGGTGAACTGCAGCGAGCGGAAGAAGCCGCCCGCCAGCAGCGTCGCGATCAGGATCCAGTGCGGCGTCGTGATCCGGAACAGCGCGTAGCTGGCCGACAGCATGGCGACGACCACCGCGTTGCCGATCAGCACCGTCCTGAACCCGAAGCGCCGGATGATCGGCAGCGCGGTCGTCTTCATGAGGAGCGCGCCGACCGCGCCGGTAAAGGTCAGCAGCCCGGCCTGGAAGGCCGAGAGGTTGAAGCCGAGCTGGAGCAGCAGCGCGAGCAGGAACGGGCTCGCGCCGATTACCAGGCGCGAGAACAGGCCGCCGACCGTAGCCGCCATGAACGTCCGGATCCTGAGCAGCGACAGATCGAGGATGGCGTGCGGAGTGCGGCGGGCGTGGGCGATGAAGAGCGCGGCGCAGACCGCGCCTCCCACCAGCAGCCCCGCCACAACCGGGAACGGCAGGGCATCGTGGCCGAGATTGCTGAACCCGTAGACGAGCCCCGCGAGCGCGAAGGCGGTGAGTACGAAGCCGCGCACGTCCAGCTTCTGGCGGACCGCCTCGCGCACGTCGGGTATGAACAGGGTGGTGAGGATCACGCCGATGAGGCCCATCGGCACGTTGATGAAGAATATCCAGCGCCACGACCAATAGGTGACGATGAAGCCGCCGATCGGAGGCCCGAGGATCGGCCCCAGCAGCGCCGGCATCGTGAGGTAGGACATGGCCCGCACCAGATCGGACTTGGCGACGCTACGCAGCAGCACCAGCCGGCCGACCGGCAGCAGCATCGCGCCGGCGAGGCCCTGCAGCACCCGCGCGCCGACCATTTCAGCCAGGTTCTGCGACAAGCCGCACAGCAACGAGCTCACCGCGAAGCCGACGATCGCGGCGCGGAACACGTTGCGCGCGCCGAAGCGGTCGGCGACCCAGGCCGAGATCGGCAGGAACACGGCGGTCGCCAGCAGATAGGCGGTGATCGCCAGGTTGAGCGTGACCGGGTCCTCGTGGAGCGACCGCGCCATCGTCGGCAGCGCGTTCGAGATCACGGTCGAATCGAGCGTCTGCATGAACAACGCCGATCCGATGATCAGCGGCAACAGCGGGCCGGGGGGCGCTGGCGGCGGCGGCGAGACGATGGCCGCCATTGCCGGCGCCTCGGGAGCATCGATCTCGCCCGGCGTCGACATGTCCCCGTCCAGCGTCAAAGCTTCATCTCCGCGACGCGGGAGAGCGGCTCCAGAGCCGCCGCGAGGGCGAGCAGCCCGGCCTCGTCGAGCCTGCCGAGGCGCGCCTCCAGCCAGTCGTTGTGCGACCGGCGGATCGCGGCGAGCGCATCGCGGCCTTCCGCGCTGAGAACGAGGCGGACGCGGCGCCGGTCGGCGTCTGCCGTCTCCGTCTCGCGGGTCAGCCAGCCGGCCGCCTCAAGCCGTTTCAGGTGCACGCTCATCGTCGGCCGGCTGATATGCTCGAGGTCCGCGAGTTCGGAGACGCCGATGCCGGGACGCTTGCCGACGATGGCGAGAAGCTGCGCGTCGAGCGCGGAGGCGCCGACGTGCTGCGCTTCCCGCCGCAGATGGCGGCTGAGCTTGAGCATCGCCGGGCGGAGCTGATCGGCGAGGTGAGCGGGGTCGACGCCGACGGCATGAGCGTTCATGTCGGCGCATATATTAGGTAGGATACCTAACCAC
>CAXTTP010000320.1:0-3411 GCA_964247195.1 uncultured Sphingomonadaceae bacterium | reverse complement strand
CCGCCGCCCGCGCCCACCGTCGGCGTGTCGTCGCGGGCGCCCCTTTTCCCGCCGGCGGGACTCGCTGCGGTTCGCGAGGTGCAGCGCCGCGTCGCCGCCTCGCTGAACCTCGCCTTCTGGGACTGGAACGCGCGGATGGGCGGGGCCTGCACCGCGCCCACATGGGTGCGCGCCAACCCGCCGCTGATGCGCGGCGACTATGTCCACTACACCTCCACCGGCGGCCGCGAGATCGCCGCACGCCTGCAGGCCGACCTCGACCGCGCCGCGGCGGCGGCCGCCGCGCGCTGACGCCGGACGATGCTCTTTCCGACGCTGACCTTCGGGCTCTTCTTCCTTGCCCTCTATGCCGTCAGCTGGTCGGTCGGCGCGAGCAACGAGTGGCGCAAGATCCTGCTGCTGCTGGCGAGCTGGATCTTCTACGGTGCGTGGGACTGGCGCTTCGTGGCGCTGCTGATCGGATCGGCGCTGCTGAACTGGGGGGTGGCGCAGGCGATCGGGCGAAGCGAGCAGGCCGGCACCCGCAAGGCGCTCGTTGCGGCCGGTGTCGCCGCCAATCTCGCGATCCTGGTGTTCTTCAAATATTTCGACTTCTTCATCGAGCAGGCCGGAATGGTGCTCGCCGCGGCGGGGTGGGAGCGCGACCTGCCGCTGCTCACCGTCATCCTGCCGGTCGGCATCTCCTTCTTCACCTTCCAGGGCATCTCCTATGTCGTCGACGTCTATCGGCGTAAGGTCGATCCCGCGGCGCTTCTCGACATAACGCTGCTCATGTCCTTCTTCCCGCACCTCGTCGCCGGGCCGATCGTGCGCGCCTCCGACCTGCTGCCCCAGTTCCGCGAGACGCCGCGGCTGACCCGCGGCATGGCGGCGATGGGGCTGCTCCTGATCGTGTGGGGGCTGTTCAAGAAGGCGGTGATCGCCTCCGAGCTGGCAACCGGGCTCGTCGACCCGGTGTTCTTCGATCCCAGCGCGCACGGCCGGATCGACCTTGCCGCCGCAGCTTATGGCTATGCGGTGCAGATCTACTGCGATTTCTCCGCCTATAGCGACATGGCGATCGGCATCGCCGCCTTGCTCGGCTACCGCTTCCCGCACAATTTCAACCAGCCTTACCGCGCCGCCTCGCTGCAGGACTTCTGGCGGCGCTGGCACATCAGCCTGTCGAGCTGGCTGCGCGACTATCTCTACATACCGCTCGGCGGCAGCCGCGGCGGGCCGTGGCGGGCGGCGCGCAACCTGATGATCACGATGCTGCTCGGCGGCCTGTGGCATGGCGCCAAATGGACCTTCCTGATCTGGGGCGGGCTGCACGGGCTCGTGCTCAGCCTCGAGCGGCTGTGGCGAGCGGTCAAGCCGGAGACCTGGCCGGCGATGCCGCGGCCGCTCGCGATCCTGCTTACATTCCACGTCGTCACGCTGGGCTGGATCTTCTTCCGCGCCGACAGCTTCGATGCGGCGCAGAGCTATCTGCGCGGTTTCGGCCGGCCGGACAGCATGCCGCTCTCGGTGACGCCGCTCGCGGTGGTCCTGATCCTGCTTGGCCTTGCCATCCATTTTGCGCCACGACACTTAATCCAGACCATTGCGCTACGGGTGCAGCGGGTACCTGCGCTTGCGTTGGGCGGGGGGCTCGGGATCGTGATCCTGCTTGTCGATGCGATGCGCTTCGAAGGCGTTGCTCCGTTTATCTATTATCAGTTCTGAGGATGGATTGTGTCCGAGGACGCCGCTGACCTACCGCTGATGCAGTCCGACGAGACGCTCTCGCCGGTCGACCTGCCCGGCGCGGAGCCAGGCTACCGGCCGCTGCTGTGGACCAGCGGCGCGATCGCGACGGCGGCACTGTTCCTCCTCCTCACCAACGCAGCTACCCTCGACGGCTGGGCCCAGGAACTCCCGCCCAGTGCGGTCGCGGAGAGGGTGACGGAATATACCGGCCGCTGGGCCGCGCTCACCCGCTACCTAGGGAGCCCTCACGCCTGGCTGCACCAGCAATGGAAGCGGGCGGAAAACGCCAAGTTCTAGCGCGTTAGCAGCATTTGCTGGAATGAGATCAGAGCCAGCCGGCCGAACGATACCATTCGGCCGTCTCCCTGAGGCCGGTGGGGGTGGCTATGTGCGGCGTCCATAACGAAGCGGGCGGCGCCCGCCCGCCAGTCACGACCCAGTCCGGGTGGCAGAAATAGCGTACCCGATCGGGGGTGAGCTTGGCGCGGCTGCCTCGTACCAGCCCGTCCACCCGCGCGCCGAGCCCGAGCAGCGGGGCGGGGACCGCTAGCGTGCGTATCTTGCGTCCCACGGCGGTTCCGAGCGCGTGTGCGAAGTCGCGATGGCTCCAGCCGTCCGGCGTGCCGTCGTCGGGCTCCAGGATGCGCTCGGCGGCGCCGTGTTCCGCGATCGCGAGCAGTAGCCGGGCAAGGTCCTCCGCCGCGACCACCGACAGGCGGCCGCCCGGCGGCAGCGCGACGATGCCGCGCTTTGCCATGCGGAACAGCTCCAGCATTTCGCGATCGCCCGGACCATAGACGGCCGGCGGGCGCACGATCGTCCAGTCGAGCCCGGAACCGGCGACGAGCGCCTCCGACTCGGCCTTCGACCAGCCATAGTTCGACAGCCCCGGCTCGCGCGCCGCCAGCGAGGAGACGTGGATGAAGCGGCGCACGCCCGCCGCCTGCGCTGCGGCGATCATCGCCGCCGTGCCGGCGACGTTGCCGGCTGCGAAGCCGGCGCGGTCGGGGGCATTGACCACGCCCGCAACGTGAAGCACCGCCTCGGCGCTGGCGACCAATCTGGCGAGGCTGTCCGCATCGTCGAGCGCGCCGCGCACCCAGAACACCCGCCGCTTCAGCGGCTGGTCGCGCCGGGCGAGTGCACGCGTCTGCCAGTCGCGCTCGCCGGCGAGGCGGAGCAGATGGCCGCCGACGAACCCGGTTCCGCCCGAAACCGCGATCCTCACAGCATCACCATATGATCGCGGTGGACGAGCGCTGCGCGGGGCGCATAGCCCAGGATCGCGGCGAGCGCGTCGCTGCGCCGGCCGACGATCTTGGCCGCGTCGCCCGCATCATATTCGGCGAGCCCGCGCGCCAGCACCCCGTCGTCGGGCCCCACGATGTCGACGACATCGCCGCGCGCGAAGCGGCCGTCGACGGCGATCGCGCCGGCGGCGAGCAGGCTGCGGCCGCTGTCGAGCGCCTGGGCGGCGCCGGCGTCGACATGGATGCGACCGCGACTGGTCAGCCGGCCGGCGAGCCACGCCTTGCGTGCGGATGCGCCGCGCTCCGCCACGAACAGCGTGCCGTGGCCAGCGGCGGCATAGGCGGTGAGCGGCCGCTCGATCTTGCCCGACACGATGGCGAGATGCGCGCCGGCCGCCTGCGCGATCCGCGCCGCCTCCAGCTTTGACGC
>CAXTTP010000319.1:0-3423 GCA_964247195.1 uncultured Sphingomonadaceae bacterium | reverse complement strand
TCTTCGCGATCGGTATGAACTTCTTCATGGAGATTGCCAAGCTGCGCGCCGCGCGCGTGCTGTGGCACCGGGTGATGACGAAGCTCGGCGCGCAGGACGAGCGCTCGAAGATGCTGCGCACCCACTGCCAGACCTCGGGCGTCTCGCTGACCGAGCAGGATCCGTACAACAACGTGATGCGCACCACGATCGAGGCGATGGCGGCGATGCTGGGCGGCACCCAGTCGCTCCACACCAACGCGCTGGACGAGGCGATCGCGCTGCCGACCGACTTCTCCGCCCGGATCGCGCGCAACACGCAGATCGTGATCCAGGAAGAGACCGGCATGACCAAGGTCGTCGATCCGCTCGGCGGCTCTTACTATGTCGAGGCGCTGACGCAGGAGCTCGTCGACAAGGCGTGGGCGATCATCGAGAAGGTGGAGCAGGAGGGCGGCATGGCCAAGGCGGTCGCCGCCGGCTGGCCCAAGGCGATGATCGAGGAAGCCGCCGCCGCCACTGCCGCGCGGATCGATCGCGGCGAGCAGGTGATCGTCGGCGTCAACAAGTACCGCAAGGCCGGCGAGGATCCGATCGAGATCCTGGATGTCGACAATCACGCGGTCCGCGAGGCGCAGATCCGGCGGATCGAGAAGGTGAAGGCGGGCCGCGACGAAGCGGCTTGCCGCGCCGCGCTCGATGCGCTGCGCGAAGGTGCGAAAGGCGACGGCAACCTGCTGGCGCTGGCCGTGGAATGCGCGCGACGGCGCGCGACGCTCGGCGAGATCAGTCTCGCCATGGAGGATGTGTTCGGTCGCTACGATACGGTGCCGACGCCGGTGAAAGGCATCTACGGCGGCGCCTATGGCGAGGACGCGCGCTGGTCCAACCTGAAGGACGGCGTCGTCGCGGTCGGCCGGACGAAGGGGCGCACACCCCGGATGTTCGTCGCCAAGATGGGTCAGGACGGTCACGATCGCGGCGCGAACCTCGTTTCGTCCGCGTTTGGCGATCTCGGCTTCGACGTGCTGGCCGGGCCGCTGTTCCAGACGCCGCGCGAGGCCGCCGACATGGCGATCAAGGCCGACGTCGACGTGGTCGGCGCATCCAGCCTGGCGGCCGGGCACAAGACGCTGGTCCCCGAGCTTATCGGCCATCTGCGCGAGGCCGGGCGCGGCGACATCAAGGTGGTCGCCGGCGGGGTGATCCCCGCGCAGGACTATCAGATCTTGCGCGACGCGGGCGTGCAGGCGATCTTCGGCCCGGGCACCAACCTCGTCCTCGCGGCGGAGGAGGTGCTGCGCCTGCTCGGCCACAACATGCCGCCCGAGGCTATCGACAAGGCGGCGGAATAATATGTTCAAGAAGATACTGATCGCCAATCGCGGCGAGATCGCGTGCCGCGTGATCCGCACCGCGCGCGCCATGGGCATCAAGACGGTTGCGGTCTATTCCGACGCCGACGCGCGCGCGCCGCACGTCGAGATGGCGGACGAGAAGGTGCGGCTCGGCCCGCCGCCGGCGAGCGAGAGCTATCTGCTGGCCGACGCGATCATCCTCGCCTGCAAGGAGACCGGCGCCGAGGCGGTGCATCCCGGCTACGGCTTCCTGTCCGAGCGGACGTCCTTCGCGCAGGCGCTGGAGGAGGCGGGGATCGCCTTCATCGGGCCACCGGTCGGCGCGATCGCCGCGATGGGCGACAAGATCGAATCGAAGAAGCTCGCCCAGGCGGCCGGCGTCAACGTCGTCCCCGGCTTCCTCGGCGAGATCGATTCGACCGATCACGCGGTCGAGATCGCCGGCGGCATCGGCTATCCGGTGATGATGAAGGCGTCCGCCGGCGGCGGCGGCAAGGGCATGCGGCTCGCCTGGTCCGAGCAGGACGTGCGCGAGGGTTTCGAGGCGACCAAGCGCGAAGGGCTGGCGAGCTTCGGCGACGACCGCGTGTTCATCGAGAAGTTCATCGAGAGCCCGCGCCATATCGAGATCCAGCTGCTCGGCGACAAGCATGGCAACATCGTCTACCTGAACGAACGCGAATGCTCGATCCAGCGCCGCCACCAGAAGGTGATCGAGGAGGCGCCGTCGCCGTTCGTGACCCCGGCGATGCGCAAGGCGATGGGCGAGCAGGCGGTCGCGCTGGCCCGCGCGGTCGGCTACTACAGCGCCGGAACGGTCGAGCTGATCGTCAGCGGCGCCGACACGACCGGCGAGAGCTTCTACTTCCTCGAGATGAACACCAGGCTCCAGGTCGAGCATCCGGTGACCGAGTTCATCACCGGTCTCGACCTCGTCGAGCAGATGATCCGCGTCGCCGACGGCGAAAAACTGGCCTTCACCCAGGATGACGTAAAGATCGACGGCTGGGCGGTCGAGTCCCGCGTATATGCCGAGGATCCCTATCGCGGCTTCCTGCCTTCCAGCGGCCGGCTCGTACATTATCGTCCGCCCGCGCCGGAACCCGACGTGCGGATCGACGACGGCGTCGTCGAGGGTTCCGAGATCTCGATGTTCTACGATCCGATGATCGCCAAGCTGATCACCTATGGCGACAGCCGGATCGCGGCGATCGACCGGCAGATCGACGCGCTCGACCGATTCGAGATCGACGGCATCGGCCACAATATCGATTTCCTCTCCGCCCTGATGCAGCATCCCCGCTTCCGCGAAGGCGCGCTCACCACCGGCTTCATCGCCGAGGAATATCCCGAGGGCTTCCACGGCGCGCCGCCGTCGCCGGTGCTGACTGCCGGCCTCGCCGCGGTCGCCGGCGTGATCGCCTGCGCCGACGCGGCGCGCGCCGCGTCGATCGACGGGCAGCTCAACGGTGGACCCGTGGCGCCCGACCGCTGGATCGTCGCGATGGACGGTGTCACCCACGACGTCGCGATCGAGGGCGAAGCGGTAACGGTCGACGGCGTCGCGGTGGTGGTAGATGCGGCCTATGTGCCGGGACAGCGCCTGGTCACCGCGATCGTCGACGGCGAACCGTTGAGCCTGCGGCTGGAGCGGCGGCGCGGCGGCTACCGCGTGACCGCGCGCGGCGCCTCGCACGACCTGACCGTGCTCCCGCCGCGCCTCGCGGCACTCGGCCGCCACATGATCGAGAAGGTGCCGCCCGATCTGTCGCGCTTCCTGCTCTGTCCGATGCCGGGGCTGATCACCGCGGTCAACGTCGCTGCCGGCGATCGCGTCGAGGCGGGCCAGATCCTGGCCGTCGTCGAGGCGATGAAGATGGAGAATATCCTGCGCGCGCCCAAGGCGGCGACGGTCGCGCGCGTCACGGCAAGCCCGGGCGAGAGCCTCGCCGTCGACGCCGTGATCCTCGAATTCGAATGAACCGAATGGCGGACCGCAAGCGCGGTCGCTCACCCTCTGGCAGGACGCGCACATGAACATCCACGAGTATCAGGCGAAGGAGTTGCTGGCGAAGTTCGGCGTTCC
>CAXTTP010000318.1:0-3432 GCA_964247195.1 uncultured Sphingomonadaceae bacterium | reverse complement strand
GCTGACGGTCGCCTGCCAGCCATAGGCCGTCGCGATCAGGCCGACGGGGACGCCGTCGAGATAGACGCGGGCATCCTTCGCCGTCTCCTCCAGATAGTCGATCGCGTTCTTGACCAGGCCGGAGATCGAGCCGTGATAGCCGGGGCTGGCGATGATCAGCCCGTTGGCGCCGCGCACCGCCTCCACCAGCCGCCGCCCCTCGGCCGAGGTGGAGGTGCCGTCGGTCAGATAATGGGGCAGGCTGGCGAGGAGTTCGCCGCCGAACATCTCGACCCGCGCGCCGGCACGTTCGGCCGACGCCAACGCGAGCGCCAGCGCCTGTTCGGTCGACGAACCGGCCGAGGCGGTGCCGCCTATGCCGACGATGAAGGGTCTGCGTTGATCGATCATGGCTCTCTCCCGCTCGGCGATCCGCTTGCCACGGCAATGACGACGGGCGCAACGCCCGAAACCTGTCCTAAACGATGGGTCGCTACGAAGGCGCGGTAGCCGACCACAAGGACCCCTCCCGATCCCGATGCCCGCCGCTCCCGCCCGCGTCCACCTGATCGCCGCCGCGCGCCCCAACTTCATGAAGGTGGCGCCGCTCTGGCATGCGTTGGCCGCCGCCGCCGATTTCGTGCCGGTCCTGATCCATACCGGCCAGCATTACGACGCCAACATGTCGGATGCGATCTTCGCCGACCTGCGCCTGCCGCAGCCCGACCATCATCTCGGCGTCGGCTCGGGCAGCCATGCCGAGCAGACCGGGCGGGTGATGATTGCCTATGAGGCGGTCGCGCTCGCGGACCGGCCCGATTGGCTGATCGTCGTCGGCGACGTCAACTCGACGGCGGCCTGCGCGCTCGTCGGCGCGAAGCTCGGCATCCGCACCGTCCACCTCGAGGCCGGCCTGCGCAGCCGCGACCGGGCCATGCCCGAGGAGCTCAACCGCCTCGTCACCGACGTGCTGGCCGACGTGCTGTGGACGCCGTCGCCGGATGCCGACCGCAACCTAGCCGACGAGGGCATTCCCGCTGCCCGGATCACCCGCGTCGGCAACATCATGATGGACAGTTTCGAGCTTGCCCGGCCAGCGATCGAGGCGGCGGACTTTGCCGGCGCGCTCGGCCTGCCGCGCGGCGGCTACGGCGTGGTCACGCTCCATCGCCCATCCAATGTCGACGATCCGGCGCAGCTTGGGCGGTTGGCCGAGGCGCTGTGCGCGGCGCAGGCACGGCTGCCGCTCGTCTTCCCGGTCCACCCGCGCACCGCCGCCCGGCTCGCCGCGGCGGGCCTGACGGCGCAGCTCGAGGCGGTGGGCGTGCGCCTGATCGAGCCGGTCCCTTATATTCGCTTCATGAGCCTGGTGCTCGGTGCCGCCGCGGTGATCACCGATTCCGGCGGCATCCAGGAGGAGACGACCTATCTCGGCATCCCCTGCCTGACGCTGCGCGACAATACCGAGCGGCCGATCACGATCAGCGAGGGCACCAGCCGGCTCGTCAAGGTCGGCGCACTCGCGGCGCAGCTCCACGACGCGCTGGCCGTGCCGCCGGAACAGCGCCGCCGGCCGGATCGGTGGGACGGCCACACCGCCGAGCGCTGCGTGACCGATCTGCGCCGGAGGAGCACGACTGCCTGATTATTACCGGGATCGGCATTGTCAAAAAATTCACCGATCGATTCTAACATACTGCAATGCAGCGACTAAGTTGCGCTGCAACCTGTGTTATTCGCAATTGCCCGTTGATCTGATAGCTTGCAGAGGCTTGGCCATAAGCTCTGGCCGGAAAGATGGAACGTGAAGCAGTTCAAGATCACGGCTGCCGCGACGAACGACGAGGGGCGGCCGTTCCTTGGGATAGTGCTGGCGCTGCCCCTATCGCTGCTCGCCTGGGCCGCCATCGGCGAGATCATCCACGTTTTTCTTTGAACGTTTCGCTATTGCTTCCGTCGTTGTGACTAATTCTGACTAAAGCAATGCGCGCGACAGTGCCGAACGCCAGCCGGCAAGAAGTCGATCACGCATTTTCCCGTTCATCTTTGGCTCGAACCTCGCGGCAGGCTGCCAGCCGGCGGCGAGCGTCGCCAGATCCGGGCACAACCCCGTCGCGAGACCGGCAAGACTGGCCGCGCCGAGCGCCGTCGTCTCGGCGCTCGCCGGCCGCTCGACGCTGACGTCGAGGATGTCGGCCAGGAACTGCGCCAGCCAGTCGTTGTTTGCCATGCCGCCGTCGATGCGGATCGTGTCCGGGCGGGCCGCGCCGTCCGCGCGCATCGCATCGCTCAGGTCGCGGCTCTGGTAGGCGACCGACTCCAGCGTGGCGCGGACGAGATGGGCGGCACCCGAATCTAGCGTGAGGCCGGCGACGAGCCCGCGCGTGTCGGGGTTCCAGTGCGGCGCGCCGAGCCCGACGAAGGCGGGCACGAGGAAGACGCCGTGGTCGTCCGGCACGGCCGCCGCGATCGCGGCGCTGTCGGCGACGTCGGCGATCAGGCCGAGACCGTCGCGCAGCCACTTCACCGCGGCGCCCGCGACGAAGATCGATCCCTCCAGCGCATAGGCGCTCTCGCCGCCGATCCGGTAGGCCGGCGTGGTCAGCAGCCGGTTGGCGGAGAAGACCGGCGCGGCGCCGGTGTGGAGCAGCATGAAGCAGCCGGTGCCGTAGGTCGACTTGACCATGCCGGCCGCGAAGCAGGCCTGGCCGATCAGCGCCGCCTGCTGGTCGCCGGCGATGCCCGCGATGGGGATCGCGCGCCCGAACAGCGCCGGATCGGTCTCGCCGAAGATCGCGGCGCAGTCGCGCACCTCGGGCAGCAGGCTCTCGTCGATGCCGAAGAGGCGGAGCAGTTCCCCGTCCCAGACGTGCGCGACGATGTCGTAGAGCATCGTCCGGCCGGCGTTGGTGACGTCGGTCGCGTGCACCCGGCCGCCGGTCAGCCGCCACAGCAGGAAGCTGTCCACGGTGCCGAAGGCGAGTTCGCCGCGTGCCGCGCGAGCGCGGGCGCCGGGGATGGTGTCGAGCAGCCATTTGAGCTTGGCGGCGGAGAAAAAGGGATCCAGCAGCAGCCCCGTCTTCGCCCGCACCATCGGCTCGACGCCGTCGTCGCGAAGCGCCCGGCAGAGCGCGGCGGTGCGCCGGTCCTGCCAGACGATCGCGTTGTGGAGCGGTGCACCGGTGGCGCGATCCCACAGCAGCACCGTCTCGCGCTGGTTGGCGATGCCGATCGCGGCGACGTCGTCGGTCAGCACCTCGCGCATCACCGCCACCGTGTCGCGCCAGATATCCTCGGGATCGTGCTCGACCCAGCCGTCGTGCGCATAATGCTGCGGCAATTCGCGCTGGGCGACGGCGCGCTGGCGGCGCTCGGCATCGAAGCGCAGCGCCCGCGTCGAGGTCGTGCCCTGATCGATCGCGACGATCTGCCGCATCATCCTCTCCCCCGGGA
>CAXTTP010000317.1:0-3434 GCA_964247195.1 uncultured Sphingomonadaceae bacterium | reverse complement strand
CCACCTGCGGACCGAGGATCAGCTCCATGTCCTCCAGCGTCTGGCCGGCCGCGACCTGGCGCCGGTTCAGCTCGGCCCGCTCGTAGCGCGGCACCGCCGCGTCGGACGCGGCGAGTTCACTCATATGCTGGAAGCCGCTGATCCAGTCGCCATAGGGATGCTCGCCGGCGATGCGGTCCTTGACGGCGCGGTCGTCGTAGAGGCGGCCCTCGTCGAGATCGACCGCGATCATCTGGCCCGGGCCCATGCGTCCCTTCCGGATGACGGTCGATTCCGGCACGACGACCATGCCGCTCTCCGAGCCCACGATCAGCAGGTTGTCGGCGGTGTGGGTGAAACGCAGCGGCCGCAGCGCGTTGCGGTCGACGCCGGCCACCGCCCAGCGGCCGTCGGTCATGGCGAGCGCCGCCGGCCCGTCCCACGGCTCCATCACCGAGGCGAGGTAATTATACATGTCGACATGGCCGCGTGGCATGTCGGGCTTGTCCTGCCACGCCTCGGGCACCAGCATCAGCTTGGCGGTCGGCGCGTCGCGGCCCGAGCGGCAGATCGCCTCGAACACCGCGTCGAGCGCGGCGGTATCGGACGCGCCGGCCGGGATCAGCGGCTTGATCTCCTCCGAATGCTCGCCGAAGGCGAGGCTCGCCATCTTGATCTCGTGGCTCTTCATCCAGTTCTTGTTGCCGCGGATCGTGTTGATCTCGCCATTATGGGCGAGCATCCGGAACGGCTGCGCCAGCCACCATTGCGGAAAAGTGTTCGTCGAATAGCGCTGGTGGAAGATCGCGACGCGGCTGACGAAGCGCTCGTCCTGAAGGTCGGGATAGAAGACCGACAGCTCGGCGGCGAGGAACAGCCCCTTGTAGATGATCGACCGGCAGCTGAGCGAGCAGATGTAGCAGCCCTGGATCTGCGCCTCGATCAGCTTGCGCTCGATCCGGCGGCGGATCAGGTACAGGTTCTTCTCGAACTCGGCGGCCGTCATCTCGTCGGGCGCGGGACCGGCGATCATGATCTGTTCGATCTCGGGACGCGTCAGCATCGCCTTGTCGCCGATCACCGACACGTCGACCGGTACCTGCCGCCAGCCGTAGATGGTGTAGCCGAAGTCGATGATCTCGGATTCGACGATCGTCCGGCACGTCTCCTGCGCGCCGAGGTCGGTGCGCGGCAGGAACATCATGCCCACCGCGAGCCGGGCGTTGAGCGGCTTGTGGCCCGAGAGCTCGATCGCGTCGTCGAAGAAACGCACCGGCAGGTCGACATGGATGCCCGCACCGTCGCCGGTCTTGCCATCGGCATCGACCGCGCCGCGATGCCACACCGCCTTCAGCGCATCGATCGCGGCGGCGACGACGCGGCGCGACGCCTTGCCATCGGTCGCGGCGACGAGCCCGACGCCGCAGGCATCGGATTCGAGGTCGGGGCGGTACATGCCGTCGCGGGCGATACGGTCGCGCTCTGCGCTCATGTCGAACATCTCGGTCATCACGGCTTCCTCGGCGGGGAGGGCATCGGCGGAGGCGGAGCGACGAGGCGCGCGCGCGGCAACTGCTTCGTCTCGTCGTAGAAGCGCTCGAGAAGTCGGCCGTCGCCCATGCCGGGCCGGGCGAGGGCGACCATCAGCCTTTGCTGCAGCGCCGGCGGCGCCGCCCCCGGATCGGCGGCGAGCGAGACCGCGCGAGCGAACGAGCGGCCGGCCGGAGTCGCCGCGAACGCGGCCGCGGCGCGCATCTCTTCCGGCGTCATGCTGTCGTCGAAGATGACAGCGACCATCCGCGCCGCGGCTTCGCGTCGTTCGGCGATCAGCGCGGGTGCCGCCTCATGCGCGATCCGGTCGGCCGCCGCCCGGCATTCCGGCACCTGCGGATCGCACCGGGCGCCGCGGCTCGCCTCGACGGTATGAAGCAATCGGTTGCTCAGCGCGGCGGCGGCCTGTTCCGGCGACAGCCTCGACGTCAGGCCGAGCGGGCCGATCCCCGTGCTGCGGGCCAGAGAGAGCGCCGCCGCGGACGGCTCGACGCCGGCGGCGGCCGGTGGAACAGCGGCCTCCGCTCGGAAGCCGGCTCCGCAGAGCGCCAAAACAATGAGCGCGCGCCGGATCACGCCGCAACCACCTCGCGCGGCGCCGCCTTCACCTTAGCCTTGAGATAGGCGTGCATCCGCTCGGCCGCGTCGCGGCCGTCGCGAATCGCCCACACCACCAGGCTCGCGCCACGGACGATGTCGCCGGCCGCGAACACGCCGTCCATGCTCGTCTGCATGGTGCGATGGTCGACGCGCAGCGTCCCCCAGCGCGTGACGGACAGCTCCGCGGCGCCGAACAGCTTCGGCAGATCCTCGGGATCGAAGCCGAGCGCCTTGATGACGAGATCGGCATCCACGCGATATTCGTTGCCGGGATCGGCCTCCGGCGCCCGCCTGCCCGAGACGTCGGCCTGGCCGAGCCGCATCTTGGCGACGCGCACGCCATCGACCTGCGCGGTGCCGAGGAAAGCTTCGGGCGCGGAGAGCCAGACGAACTCGACGCCCTCCTCCTCGGCATTCTTCACCTCGCGCTGCGAGCCGGGCATGTTGGCGCGGTCGCGACGATAGAGGCACTTCACCGACGTCGCGCCCTGGCGGACGGCAGTGCGCACGCAGTCCATCGCGGTATCGCCGCCGCCGACGACGACGACGTTCTTGCCGGCGGCATTGAGTGCGCCGCCATCGAACTCCGGCACCTCGTCGCCGAAGCCCTTGCGGTTCGACGCGGTCAGATAGTCGAGCGCCTCGACGACGCCGCCGGCGCCGACGCCCGGCGCCTTGATCGCACGCGGCTTGTAGACGCCGGTCGCGATCAGCAGTGCGTCGTGGCGCTCGCGCAACTCGGCCATCGTCGCGTCGCGGCCGACCTCGAAGCCCTCGTGGAAGACGATGCCACCCGCCTTGAGCCGCTCGACGCGGCGCATCACGACATGCTTCTCCAGCTTGAAGCCGGGAATGCCGTAGGTCAGCAAACCGCCGGCGCGATCGTGGCGGTCGTAGACATGGACCTCATAACCGCGAACGCGCATCAGCTCGGCGGTGGTGAGGCCGGCGGGCCCGGCCCCGATCACACCGATCGACTGGCCACGGTCCGGCAGCGGTGCGAGCGGTTCGACCCAACCCTCGTTCCAGGCGGTGTCGGTGATGAACTTCTCGACCGAGCCGATCGTCACCGCGCCGTGCCCAGAGAACTCGATCACGCAATTGCCCTCGCACAGCCGGTCCTGCGGGCAGATGCGGCCACATATCTCGGGCATCGTCGAGGTCGCGTTGGACAGCTCGTACGCCTCGCGCAGCCGACCCTCGGCGGTCAGCCGCAGCCAGTCCGGAATGTGATTGTGGAGCGGGCAATGCGTCGAGCAATAAGGGACGCCGCATTGCGAGCAGCGCGACGACTGCTCCTCGGC
>CAXTTP010000316.1:0-3448 GCA_964247195.1 uncultured Sphingomonadaceae bacterium | reverse complement strand
CCCAGGCATTCGCGCGCCAGGAGCCCGCCGCCGCCGACGCGCCATGCGTCGGCCTGCGCCGCCGCCTTCGCCGGATCGGTCCTGGCCAGCGCCGCGCATGCCTCGAAGCGGGCTTCGGGCACACCCTTCGGCGCCGGCGCGGCGGCGGCATGGGCAAGGGCGAGGAGCAGGATCATGCGGTCTCCAGCAGGCGGGCGACGAGGGCGATCAACGCGGCGATATCCTGCGGCCGCGACAGGCGATGATCGCCGTCCTTGACGAGCAGCGTCTGAACGTCGGCCGAATGCAGTGCCGCGGCGAGGCGCAGCGACACCCCGAACGGCACGACGGCATCGCCTTGTCCGTGCAGCAGCCGCACCGGGCAGGCGAGCGGGATCGTGCCGCCGAGCAGCCGGTTCGCCTCCCCGCTCCGCCAGAAGCCGGCGGTGGTGACCTGCGGCGGGCCGCCATAATCGGACGGCTCCTCGATCCGGCCGTCTTTGGCGAGGCGGCGGCGCTTCTCGTCGTCATAGCCCCAGTCGGTGAAGTCGGGCGCGGCGGCGACGCCGACCAGCGCGGCCAGCCGCCCCGGCCGGGCGAGCGCGATCAGCAGCATCAGCCAGCCGCCCATCGACGATCCGACCAGCAGCAGCGGCCCGGCGGTAACGGCGTCGATCACCGCCAGCGCGTCGTCCCGCCAAATGTCGAGCGTGCCCGCCTCGAAGTCGCCGTCGCTGTCGCCGCAGCCGGAATAGTCGAGCCGCAGCATCGCCCGGCCCGCCTCCGCCGCCCAGGCGTCGAGCGCGGTCGCCTTGCCGCCGGTCATGTCGGAACGGTAGCCCGGCAGGAAGACGATCGTTGGCCCGGCACCCGGCCGCATCCGATACGCGAGCCGCACCCCGTCGGCGCGGATGTGGAAGCGGAGCTCGGGATCGGCCGGGATCATCGCCGCATCAACGCCGCCCCGGCGATCGCGTGCCGCCCTCGCCGCAGATCCGGCGAAGCGCACCCCAATCCGCCGCCGACATTGCCGGCCGGTAGGGCGGAGCCTTGCGCGTGCTGGCGATGAAGGCGGCGCGCCGCTCGGCCGAAAGCGGATGGGTCGACAGGTAGACGAGCGCACCGGCAGCGGCGGTCCCCATCCCGCTCTCCTCGCGCGCGAGCCGGTCGAAGAAGGCGGCGGTGTCCGCCGGCGAGATATCGGCGCGGGCGAGTGCGGCGATGGCGTGGGCGTCGGCGGCGCGCTCGGCCGAGCGGCTGTAGCGGCTCGACAGGAGGGCGCGCGCGATCTTGCCGCCGTCGGCTCCGCCGATCAGCAGGCCGATACCGAAATCACGCAGCAGCGCGGTCATCGCGTCGCGGTTCTCGACATGGCCGAGCTCGTGGCCGAGCACGCCGGCAACCTCGTCGGGCGAGCGCGCGGCGTCGAGCAGACCGCGGAACAGGACCACCTGCCGGCCCGGCAGCGTCACCGCGTTGACGACGGGCAGATCGACCACGCGAACGCGAACCGGCCTGCCGTTAGCGGTCAGCCGCGCGGTCAGCGCCGCCAGTGCGCTCCGCCCGGCCGGCGCCATGCAGGCGTTGCCGGCGAGATCGCCGCTGAGCGCATCGCCAAATGCCAGCTCCCAGCTTTCCGGCACCGCGCGCGCCACGAGCGAGGTGCCGCGCATCACCGCGATGACGGCTACGACGGCGAGCAGCGCGCCGAGCAGCAGCGCCGGCACCACGCCGATCCGGTCGAGCACGCCGCCATGGTGCTCCTGCCCCGGCAGGCGGGCGAGCCAGTCGGCCGGCGGAGCTTCCGCGAAGCCGAGCCGCCAGCCGTCACCGCCGGCTCTGGCGAAGACGAACGTCCGCCGGTCACCGACCGGGCGAAGCGCGGCGAGCGGCACCCGCTCCCCGGTCTCGACGAGGCGGACCTCGTCCCCTTCCAAGGTCACGGTGACGCGGTGGCGGAGCGCGGTCAGCCCGTCATAATGCCAGGCGGGGATCGGCTCCGGCATCGTTCGTTCGCGATCAGATCGCGCCGAGATCGAAGGCGTCGGCGAAGCCCTCCGCCTCGCCCGGCGCCCGCGTCGACGACTGGGTGAGCAAGGTCAGGTCGATCTCGCCGGTCGCGCCGAGATGGCGGATCTGGAACGACCAGTGGCGGTAGCCGAGGAAGCAATAGCCAAGCCCGAGCGTGCCGACCAGGAGCGCGATGTCGCCGAGGAAGAGCAGCAGCCAATGTCTGGAGCGCGCGTCGAACTGGAGCTGCAGCCCGCCGAGCGAGAGGCTGCCAATCGCCCGGCGGTAGAAGGCGGCATAATAGAACAGGCCGACGATGCCCATCAGCGCATAGAAGCCGACCAGGAACAGGATCGCCGCGACGATCACACCGACCCTCATCGCGCTGCTCGGCGCGGCGCCGGTACCGAACGCGAAGAACGCCGCGCCTCCGGCAAGGCCGAGCACCAGCAGCACCAGGAACGGGCTGACCAGCAGCAGAATCCAGCGCAGCAGCAGCGGCCCGGCCATCGCGTTCGCCTCGAACCGGTACGGCCCGAAGCTCATCGCCCGCCAGCGCTGGTTCCACAGCCGCACCATCGACCAGGGCACCATCAGCCCTAGGGCGAGGAAGCCGACGACCGGCTTCCACACCGCCGACCAGCCATAAGCGAGGCCGGGATCGTCGCTGCCACCGCGGATACCGTGCCAGTAACTTCGGCTGAGCCGGTAGCGCAGCGCGCGGAAGCGGGCGAGGCCGAAGACGAACAGCAGGAACACGTAGACCGCCACGAACGCGATCGCCGCCGCGGCGACATGGCCGCGCAGGATCATCGCCTGGAAGCCGAACTGGATGAACAGGAACGGAGCGCCGAACAGCAGCATCGCGATCAGGAAGCCGGTGAACATCTCGCGGCCGGTGCCGGTCCATTCCAGCCGGTCGTCGATGAAGCGGGTGTGGCTCCACAGATAGCGCCGCTCGCGCGCCTTCGCCCAGAAGCGGTAGACGCCGAGCGTGACGATCGTCAGCAGAAGATTGGAGATGGCGATCGGCAGATAGTCCCGCCACGTCGCGGTGAACGCGAAGGCGTCGCCCGGCTCGCCTGCGGCGGCGTCCTCTTCCATCCCGCTTTCCCCCGATGTTTCCGGCGGGAGTGCTGACGCTTCGGTGATGACTTGGCAACCCGGATGCACTATCTGCGTACGATGTTCGTCCGTACGTTCACCGCCACCAGCACTACTCCCGGGTTCCGGGGTGTGCGGGCGCGCGTCTCCTAGAGCGACGCGGACCGCCGCCCCGAACCGGGCGGCCTGGCATATCTGGGCGGCCCATCTTCCTTTCCCGCGATCAGGATGCCAGGACCGAACCGATGGACGACATGCTTTCGATCACGCTTCCCGACGGCTCGGTGCGCGCGGTCGCGCGTGGTACGACGCCCGGCGACATCGCCGCGGCGATCGGCCCCGGCCTCGCCAAGGC
>CAXTTP010000315.1:450-3466 GCA_964247195.1 uncultured Sphingomonadaceae bacterium | reverse complement strand
CCGACCGGCTGGTGTTCGATCTCGATCCGGACGAAGGCCTCGACTTCAAGGACGTCATCTCCGCCGCGTTCCACGTTCAGGAGATGCTCGCGCAGATGGGCCTCGTGACCTTCCCGATGGTAACCGGCGGTAAGGGCGTCCACGTCATTGCGCCGCTGACGCCGCAGGCCGAATGGCCGGCGGTGAAGGACTTCGCGCACCGGTTCGCGCAGGTGCTGGCGCAGACCGAGCCGGATCGGTTCACGGCCGCGTTAGCCAAGGCCAAGCGCACCGGCCGCATCTTCGTCGACTATCTCCGCAACCAGCGCGGCGCGACGGCGGTGATGCCGTACAGCGCCCGTGCGCGCGAACATGCCCCGGTGGCGGTCCCGATCACGTGGGAAGAACTGCGATCGCTTGAAGGAGCATCGCGCTGGCATGTCGGCGATGCGGCTGAGCTGCTGAAGCGGTCGGCCTCCAAGGACCTGATCGGATGGGGGCGCGCCGACCAGGTGCTGCCGGATCTCTAGATGAAGATCGCCACCTACAATGTGAACGGCATCAACGGCCGTCTCCCGGTGCTCCTCCGCTGGCTTGAGGAGGAGCAGCCCGACATCGTTTGCCTGCAGGAATTGAAGGCGCCGGACGAGAAGTTCCCCGAAGCGCCGATCCGCCACCTCGGCTATGACGCGATCTGGCATGGTCAGAAAAGCTGGAACGGCGTCGCGATGCTGAGCCGGGTGGGAGAGATCCACGAGACCCGTCGCGGCTTGCCCGACGATCCCGATCCGCTGCAGAGCCGCTACATCGAAGCGGCGGTCAACGGCATCCTCGTCGCCGGCCTGTATCTCCCCAATGGCAATCCGCGCCCAGGACCCAAGTTCGAGTATAAGATGAAGTGGTTCGACCGGCTGATTGATCACACCGCCGAGCTGCTCGCCTCGGGCGCGCCGGTCGCGCTCGTCGGCGACTTCAACGTGATGCCGACAGAGCGCGATGTCTACAAGCCGGAGCGCTGGCTTGAAGATGCATTGTTCGCACCCGAGGTCCGCGCCGCCTTCTTTCGGCTGCTCGAACAGGGCTGGACGGACGCACTTCGCACGATCCACCCGGACGAGACGATCTATACCTTCTTCGACTATTTCCGGAATGCCTACGCGCGCAATGCCGGGTTGCGGATCGATCACCTCCTGCTGAGCCCAGCGCTGGCCGACCGGCTCGTGGATGCGCAGGTCGATCGTCACGTTCGCGGCTGGGAGAAGACCAGCGATCATGCGCCGACCTGGATCGAGCTCAGCGACGCCAAGCGCCGCCGGCCGACCAGCAAGCCTGTTTCGTAGAGGGCTGATAGGCGGGCGACCGACTGGGCCGCGCCGCGTCGCAAGTCTCAGCGCCGTGACATTGTACCCTGTTCCGTTTCCCCCTGTGCCCAACGGACTGGCCAGAGTGCCACGCGTGCCTTAGCCAACCTGCTCGACAAGGAGGCTGCCAGCTGGCAGCGGCTTCAAGACGGTCTTGGCGGGCACTCCGGGATCGAGCCAATCCGCCCAGTCGGCGCGGTCGAGGACCGCCACCTGGCGTTGGTGATAGGGCGCGATGTCGGGGCCGGGCTCCATCGTCAGCATCGTGAACGCTTCGCCGATTTTGGGATCGGTGCGCCAGATGCCGGCGATGCACAGCAGCCGTTCGCCCTTTCGGGAAAAAAGCCACTTGTCCTTGCGCTTCTTGGCCGGATCGGCGGGCGTCGTGAACTCGTAGAAGCCATCGGTCAGGATCAGGCATCGGCCGCTGTCGAAGGTGCGGCCGTCCGAGCGGAAATTATAGACGGGCTTGCCGCTCGGTCCGGGCCAGCTCCATCGCCGCTGGACGAGATCGCCGCCGCCGCGCTCGATCGTGCGGACGATCGGTGCAGTCTCCGTGATCTTGATATCGGCACGCGCCTGGATGTTAGGCATGCCTTCCGGGAACCGCAGCCTGATCTTCAGGTCGGCGAAGTCCTCGATGATCGAGGCGGCATCGACCTCGAGCCGGTAATCATTGCACATGCTTCTCTACCCTCGTCGCTTGTGCCGCTTCGCCGCGCGCATCATCTTGCCGACCATGCAGGCCGAAGCCTTCGATCCGCACGCGCCGCTCGGTACCCGCCGCGCCGTCATCCGGCGTGCGTCCGATGGTATCGAGATGGTCGAGCTCGGCTGGGGACTCAAGCCGCGCGATGAAGATGGGCGGCCGTTCCGGTTCGTGCGCGCGGAAGGACGGCGGTTCCCAACGCGCCGATGTCTCGTTCCGGCGTCCGAGTTTCAGGTGACTCGCGCCGGTCGCCACTACCGCGTGGCGCTGGCGGATCAGGAGTGGTTCTATCTCGCTGGCATCTGGCAACCTGCGGAGGGGAGTTGGCCCGATGCCTATGCCGTGCTGACCGTTGAGGCGAACGCCGAAGTGGCGCGGTATCAGGCGCGGCAGGGTGCGGTCCTGCGTCGTGCGGATCGAATGCAGTGGCTTGATCTGTCCTGTTCCGAAGACGAGCTGCTCCAGCCGCTTGAGCCGGGCAGCTTCCGAATCGAGCCGCTGCCGGAAGACCCGGAGCAGCCGATGCTCCCGCTGTGAGGCTCATCAATTGCGGGAACCGACGGGCACATCGTCGATTCTCCATCAGAAGGAAGAGGAGAGGCTCGATGGCGGATGACAAGACCAAACGTGGCGGTGCAGACCGGCGAACGGTCTCGGCTGGCGAAGGCTACGAGGTTGGCTATTTCGCAAAGAAGCATGGGATCACGCGCGATCAGGCGCAGGATCTGATTAAGAAGGTTGGCAACGACCGGGAGAAGCTGAATGCAGCCGCGCAGAAGCTGAAGTAGGATGAGACTGGCGCGCCTCAGCTGGTCCGCGCTTTAACTCGGCAGCGCTCCGACCAGGCTGAGTGGAATCGCGTCGACTCTGACGCGAGTCCGTCGCTCGCGCCGGATGTGCTGGGTCTGCGTCGGCTTCATAGGCACGCCAATCAACCGCCTAACCGCCGCCTTCGGCGGCGAAGTGT
>CAXTTP010000315.1:0-440 GCA_964247195.1 uncultured Sphingomonadaceae bacterium | reverse complement strand
AGCCACGATCGTGCCGCCTCGTTGCGCCGGCATTTCTCGCCCCGCGTTAGGATCTCTCCGTCATCTTGCGAGGCTGTTTTGAAGACCGTGACGCTGCCCGGGGGGGCGGAGGTGCCCTCGCTCGGCCAGGGCACCTGGATGATGGGCGAGCGGCATGATCGCCGCGCCGACGAGATCTCGGCGCTTCGCGCGGGCGTCGATCTTGGCATGACGCTCATCGATACGGCCGAGATGTACGGCGACGGCGCGGCGGAAATCCTGATAAGCGAAGCGCTGGGTGACCTTCGCGACAAGCTGTTCCTCGTCAGCAAGGCCTATCCGCAGAACGCGTCGCGTAAACGTCTCGCCGGTGCATGCGAGGCCAGCCTCAAGCGGCTCGGCACGGATCGGCTCGACCTGTACCTCCTCCATTGGCGCGGATCGGTGCCGCTGGCCGAAAC
>CAXTTP010000314.1:0-3467 GCA_964247195.1 uncultured Sphingomonadaceae bacterium | reverse complement strand
GCGGTGCGCGTCGCGGTAGGCACGCTCCCATTCGCCGTCGCTCATCCGGGGGTGGTGGGTGACGCGATGGTTGAGGTCGTACTTGGTCAGGTCGGGGTCCATCCACACACCCGTCTCGTACAGGCGCTTGTGATCCTCGCTCCCCGGCAGCGGAGTCCGGTAGTTGAGGTAGAGCGTGTCGATCGGCAGCTCTTCCTTGAGGATCTCGATATCGTGAAGGATCGATTCGTAGGTGTCGTTGGGAAAGCCGACGATGTAGCCGCAGGTGATGAACACCGGATACTTCTTCCACGCCAGGAACATGTCGCGATATTCCTCGACACGGTTCTGGCGCTTCTTGGCAGCCTCGAGATTGTCGGAATTGACGTTCTCCAGGCCAATGAAGATCTGATCGGCACCAGCGGCGACGCATTTGTCGATGAAACCGTCGATGCGGTGGGCCAGCGTATCGACCTGCAGGCAGAGCTTCACCGGCAAGCCCTCGTCCCGCAACGCGATCAGACGATCGACGAACGGTTCCCAGTTGCGGTTGCGCGCGAAATTGTCGTCCGTGACGAAAAAGCGCGAAATGCCGGCCGCGGCATTGTCGCGCACGATCCGTTCGAGATCGTCGACTGTGCGGAAACGGCTCTTGCGGCCCTGCACGTTGATGATCGTGCAGAACGAGCATTCGAACGGACAGCCGCGGCCGAGATCGAAGCTGGAATAGTGGGTGATGTTCTTCTCGATCTCGCTGCGCGCGATCAGCGGGATTGGCGCGCCAGCCAGATTGGGAGTCGACTTGAGATAGTTGTAGACGGGCTTCAGCGCGTTCGCGGCGGCATCGCGAAGGATCTCGTCCATCCGGCCCTCCTCCGCCTCGCCGGCGAAGAAGCTGATGCCGAGCGCCTGGGCCTCGACCAGCTCGGGCGGCATATCCTTCAGCATCGACAGGCAGCCGGAGACGTGGAAGCCACCAATGCACACCGGCAGCCCCGCGGCGCGAAAGACACGCGCGAGGTCCATGGCGCGCGGAAACTGGTTCGACTGCACGCCGACCAGGCCGATGAAGCCGCGACCGCCGCTGCGGCGGATGTCGCGGATGATCCGTTCCGGCGAAACATGGTTGTGGATTTCGTCCAGCGGGTGGACGTCCGCTTCCGCGCCCCCCAGCGCGCCGCGATCGAGCGCATCGCGGACGATGCCGTTGACGCAGGCCAGCGAATTGGAGGGAACGATCGACCGCCACCATTGCAGCGGATAACCCTCGTCATCGTAGCGCGTCGGCTTGATGAGGTAAATCTGAAAGCGGTCCACCGATAGACCATAGCCGAATGGGGCCGGCGACGCGATACCTAGTTGCGGCCGATCTCGGCCAAGTAACGGATACCGCTCAATTTCCCGTCCGCCCCTGCCCGCTGAGCTAGCTGGTGTAATGCGCCGCGGTCTTCGCCGCGACCTCGGCGGCGGTGACGCCGGGCGCGAGCTCCGCCAGGCGGAACGGCGTGTGGTGATCGGACCGCTGGAACACGCACAGTTCGGTGACGATCATGTCGACGACGTTCTGGCCGGTGAGCGGCAGCGTGCAGGCGGGGATGAACTTGGGCGTGCCGTCCTTCGCATTGTGCTCCATGACGACGATGATCTTCTTCACGCCGGCGACGAGGTCCATCGCCCCGCCCATGCCCTTCACCATCTTGCCGGGAATCATCCAGTTGGCGATGTCGCCGCCTTCGGAGACCTCCATCGCGCCCAGCACGGTAAGGTCGATATGGCCGCCGCGGATCATCGCGAAGCTGTCGGCCGACGAGAAGTAGCTCGACGAGGGCAGCTCGCTGATGGTCTGCTTGCCGGCGTTGATCAGGTCGGCATCGACCTCGTCGTCATAGGGGAACGGGCCGATCCCCAGCATGCCGTTCTCGGACTGGAGCGTGACCTCCATGCCGGCCGGGATGTTGTTGGCCACCAGCGTCGGGATGCCGATGCCGAGATTGACGTAATAGCCGTCCTTCAGTTCCTTCGCGGCGCGCGCCGCCATCTGGTTGCGGTTCCAGGGCATGTCAGTTCGGCTCCTTGCTGGCCAGGTCCGCCGGATCGCGCCAGCGCTTGTCCGCGGGAAAGATATCGTCGATGCCGCCGACGAGGGCCGATCCATAGACCGGATTGGGCAGCACGAACCAGCCATGTCCCCACAGGCCGGCGATGCCCGGCTTGCCGGTGGCGGCGCGACGCGGCGCGGCCGCCGCGCCGGCGTCTCCGGCGATGCGGAACAGGTCGGTGAAGTCGGTGAGCTGGTCGCCGCCCATGGCGACGACGCAATAGCGTTGAGCGATAATGCGGCGGCGGCCGTCCTTTCGCGATCCGCTGGCGTCGTCGCCGGACAGGAACAGCGTCTGGCCGTGCACGGCCGGGCCGAGCCCCGCGCCCTCGATCGCGGCCTGCGTCTGCGCGGCGTTGGCGGCAGCGCGATTGCTGTTGAAGATCACCGTCAGGCCCATCGCCCGCAACGCCTCCAATGCCTCCCTCGCGCCGGGAGTCGCGACGACGGCGGCGGCACCGCTCTTCTCGAAGCGGTCCCAGCGTGCCGCATCGAAGGGCTGCGCGCCGCGGGCGAGATCGTCGGCTTCGGCGCCGAGGTTGAGGAGCACCGTTTCGTCGACGTCGAACACGGCGGCGGGCGGCTTGGCGCCACACGGCACGAAGCTGGGCGCATCGAGCGTAGCCTCGTCCGCCAGCACTACGCCGCTGCGATCCTTGCCGCCGATCCGGCCGGCGACATAATCGACCAGCGCCGCCCACCCCTGCCGGCTGATCGCCGCCGCCTCCGCCGAGCCGTAGAGATATTGCATGCCGCGCAGTTGCGGCGACTCGACGGCGGTCGGTGTCAGCGCTGGGCTTGGGCGCCGCAGCTCGACCGGCGTGCACGCCGCGAGCACCAGTGCCGCCGCAAGCGCGGCAGGAGCCCTCACGCGGCCTCGCGCTGCCTGACGGTACGGAATTCGATCTTCTTGTCGTAGGGCGCGCCGAGCACCAGCCGCTTGATGTAGATGCCGGGCACATGGATCGAGTCGGGATCGAGGCTGCCCACCGGCACGATCTCCTCGACTTCGGCGACGGTAAGATAGCTGGCGGTAGCGGCGGGCTGGTTGAAGTTACGACTCGTCTTGCGGAAGACCAGGTTGCCGCTCTCGTCCGCCTTCCAGCCCTTGACGATCGACAGGTCGGCCCGGATGCCGCGTTCGAGCACATAGGTCTCGCCGTCGAACTCCTTGGTCTCCTTGCCTTCGGCCACGATCGTGCCGACGCCGGTCTTGGTGTAGAAGCCGGGGATGCCGGCCCCGCCGGCACGCATCCGCTCGGCGAGGGTCCCTTGCGGACAGAATTCGACGACCAGCTCGCCGGCGAGATATTGCCGCTCGAACTCCTTGTTCTCGCCCACGTAGGAAGAGATCATCTTGGCGATCTGGCGGGTGCGCAGCAGCTTGCCG
>CAXTTP010000313.1:0-3471 GCA_964247195.1 uncultured Sphingomonadaceae bacterium | reverse complement strand
GCTCGCGAACGGATCGGGCGGAGCGGCCGGGGCGGCCTTCGCCGCCGGCCGCGCCGCCCAGTCCTCGGGGATCGGGAAGGCATCGGCGGCAGGCGTCCCGAGCGCCAGGATCGGCTTGCTGAACGCATCCGAGAGCGGCCCGCCCCAGCCCGGATCGCCGCCCCCCATCGGCGGCGGCGCCGCAGTGGCCGGGCCTCCCAGGAAGTCGTGCATCGCGCTGCCGAGGAACTCGTGCACCTCGGCATTGTTCTGGCCGATCCCCCAGACGGGATCGTTGGGTGCGTCGAACCATTGGTCGGGCTGGCTGAAGCCGCCGCCGGGTCCGCTGCCCGGCGCCGCGGGTGGCGGCGGCGCGAACTGGGCGCCGGCGCCTGCCGCCTGTGTCGCCACCTCGATCACATAATCGCCCAGGATCAGCCGGTCGCGAACCCGGATGGCCACCGGGGTTTGCGGCGCGATCCGCTGCGCCGGATCGTTGAGCGCCACTCCGTTGGTGCTGGTGTCGATGACGAACAGGTCGAGCCCCGCCGCCGAGACGGTGCAATGCTCGCGCGAGAGCTGGCCGCTGGTGTCGGCGATCACCCAGTCGCAGGTCTGCGCGCCGCGGCCGATCTTGATCTGGCCGCTGTCGATCTGCCGGCGGTCGAGGAAGGTTCCCGGCGGATCGGCCTGTCTGGAGAGCAACAATGTCCACATGGCCGAAGCTCTCGCCTAGCCGGCGCTCGCGAGGCGCTCACGGGCTGCCGCCTGTGCGCGACGGCCGAGTTCACCGTGCATCAGCTCCATGCCGATGGCAAGCAGGTCGCCATAGCCGATCCGTCCCGAAACGGTCGCGTCGTAATAGGTGAAGATCAGCGCGGTTCGCGCGGCGACCCCGGCGAGGTGCGGCGCGGGCGGCACCGCCGCCTGACCGCGCGGCGCGAGCGATCCGCCGCTCCAAAAGGCGGCCATGGCCGCCCAGCCGCCCGCCGCGTTCATCGCGCATGCCTGGGCAAGCGGGAAGGCGCGGTCGCAATCCTCCTGCGCCTGCGTCTGCACCCAGCTCTCCGCCATCTCGACCGCGGCGAGCTCGTCCGCGCGTTCGGCAAGATCGGGCAGCAACCGGGCCGACAGGCACGCCCACCACACCGATTGTCGGCGCGGCAGCATGATGGCGAGCGCCGACACCGCGTCGCGCGCGTCGGGCATCGCGGCAAGCGCCGCGATCAGCTCCTGTGGCCCCGGCACGCTCGCGAGCGTCTTCAGCCCCGATGGCGACAGGTCCGCCTTGTCGTGGAGCTCGGAACGCTGGAAGCGCAGCGCGATGATCTGCGGGCCGGTCGCCATTAGTTGATCATCACGATGCCGCCCTTGATGGTCATCATCGCGTCGCCGCTATGCTGGGCCATCGTGGACTTGGTCTCCAGCGACGCCGTTCCCTCGATCTTAACTGTCGCGGAGCCTTTGATCTCGATCTGCGCCGACGTGATGACGATCTTGTCCGTCGTCATCTTGATGCTGGACACGCCGACCTTGAGCTCGATCTCCTTCATCGATTCGAGCAGGCTCTTCTGGGTGACGGTGGTCGTTCGGGTCTTCTGGATCGTCGTCTTCTCCTCGCCGGTGACGTCGATCTTGCGGTTGTTTGTGATGGTAATCGTCTGGTCGTTCTCGACGTTGAGCTTCTGGTCGTGCTTCACCGTCTCGGTCTGGTCGTTCTCGACGATCAGCGTCTGGTCGTGCTTGATCGTGCCCCAGTCGTCATTGTCGATCAGCCGGCGATAGTCGCGCCCGGTATAGAGCTGGATCTCCTCGGCGCCGGGCTTGTCCTCGAACAGGAAGTTCTGGGTGATCGAGCCGTTCTTGTCGGTGATCGATTTCCAGCCCGACTGGGTCGCCTTGCCGCCCGATGGATCGAACGGATATTCCTGGCTCGGCGTGTACATCGTACCGACGACGATCGGCAGGTCGGGATCGCCGTAGAGGAAGTCGACGATCACGCGCGTGCCGATGCGCGGGAAGAACTGCGCGCCATGCGTCGAATGCGCCCATTGCTGCTGCACCGGCAGCCAGACGATCTTCGGCAGCGGCTTCGGCCCGTCATAGATTAGCGCCTCGGCGATCTCGACCGGGATGCGCGACTTGTCGTCGATCTTGGCCTCGCCGGGTGAGGAGCTCTCCTCGGAGACCACGCCCAGGACCGGTCCGGGGGCGCGCTTGCGCGCGTTCGGAACGGGAGGGCGAAATGCCTTGGCGGCGTCCATTGCGGTGAAGCTGTTCGAATAGGTGGCGGCGCCCGCCTCTCCTAGCGGCCAGGGATCGTAGGCCGAGTGAGTAACGGAGGTCAGCACCGCGCGTTGCGCGGCGCCGCTCTCGTCCCAGTCGAGCGTGATCCGTCCGCCGGGGAAGAAGGCGGCGCTGTTGCCGGTGCCGGCGATGGTCTCGGCGGCTTGCGCATAGGCTTCGTTGTGGGCTCCGCCGCGCGTCGTCAGATCGCCTGCGGCCAGCGCCTCGCCGGCGAGATCCTCGAAGCTGTGCGCGTAGACCCGGCCCCAGCTGCCGGAAATCTCGGCGCTCGCCTTCCACGGCGTGTCGAGCGTGTTGACCTCGAAGGCATGGTAATCATGCTTGCCGGCGAGCGCGCGATGGGCATGATCGAGCGACTGGATCACTGCCGCCGTCGCGCCGGTGGTGAAGTTCACGTCGCTGCCGCCGTCGACGTCGCTATAGGCGCTCGCCGCATTGGCGACGTGCATCTTGTGGCGGAAGGTCCCGGCGGCGCGATCGTAGGTGAAGAAATACATGATGCCGTCCTGCGCGAGCAGGCGATCCAGGAAATCGAACTCGCTTTCGTCGTAGCGCACCGCATAGCTGCGCTTGGGCGGCGATGGGCTCAGGCTGATGTCGGTCACCAGCCCCGGCACGTCGGCGGTCATCGTCTCGAAGATCTCGCGGCTGGTGCGATCCTGGATGAAGTGGGTGGCGCGGCCATAGGTCGTCGCGAAATAGGCCGGGCGGGCGCGCACGACGAGACGATACAGCATGCTGCGCTGGCTGCCGGTGCCCAGGCTCGACGCGGCCGCCTGCCGCGTCTCGTAAATGCGGCCGGCGAATACACGCTCGTCGCCGTTGCTCATCGTCACGTCGAATTCGACGAGCTTGCCGATCCAGTCGCGAAGCGCAACTGGCGGCTCCGAGCACAGCAGCTCGAGCTGATAGTCGAACGGCTCCGAAATCGCCTCGCGTCCTTCGAAGCGAAGCAGCGAGTAACTGGCGACATCCTCGCTGGCGAGGACCCGGAGATTGAGTAGATGCGTGCCGGCCATGCCAGATTACCCGTAAGCGCGGCGATGGCGCGGCGGCGGACCGAAAACGCCGCCGCCGCGCCTGTCGTCGCTCCAGCGCCGGAAGCGGCGCCGGTGCAGCGTCCTCGCCTCAGCCGACCTTGTTTTCGGCGAGGTCGTAGGTGAGCCGCACCGGGCTCGACGCCTG
>CAXTTP010000312.1:0-3494 GCA_964247195.1 uncultured Sphingomonadaceae bacterium | reverse complement strand
ATCCGACGATCGTCTTCTCGCGCTACGACACGGTTTCGGGCATGGTTTCCCACGAGCTGATCCGCAACGGCATCCTCGCCGTGTTCCTGGCAATCTTCGGCATTGCCTTGTTCGGCTGGTTCCGCTTCGAATGGCAGTTCGGCGTGTCGAGTTTCGTCGCGATCCTGCATGATGTGCTGATGACGCTGGGCTTTTTTGCGCTGACGCGGATGGAGTTCGATCTCAACATCGTCGCCGCGGTGCTGACGATCATCGGCTATTCGATCAACGACAAGATCGTCATCGACGATCGCATCCGCGAGAACATGCGCAAGTACCGGCAGATGGACATGCGCGCGCTCATCGACCTGTCGGTCAACGAGACTTTGCCGCGCACCGTGATGACCTCGCTGACCGTGCTGCTCGCGCTCAGCGCGCTGCTGATCTTCGGCGGCCATGTGCTGCGCGGTTTCACGGCGGCGATGATGCTGGGCATCGTCGTCGGTACCTATTCGTCGATCTACGTCTCGTCCTCGCTGCTGATCGCGCTCGGTCTCAGGCCGCGTCCGCCGGCCAGCGAGCAGAAGGGCCCGCGTGCCAGCGCCGAGCGTCTCGGCCGCACCCCGGGGAACGAAGGCCGGGGCTGATGCCCTTGCTCGAGCGCGATCCGGCGGCGTCCGGGCCGCTCGTCACCGGCTTCTCGGGCACCGGCTTTCGCATCGGCGATACCGTCCATGCCGGCGGCGTGCTCCTGATGCCGGATCGCGCGCGCGACTGGCAGGCGCCGCCGCTCGACGCACTGGATGTGGACGCGCTGGCGGAGCTGATCGCGATCGAGCCGCGCCCGGAATTCCTCCTGCTCGGCACCGGCGCCACGATGCGCCGCCCGCCGGCCGCGCTTGCCGCCGCGATCGAGGCGCGCGGCATCGGCATCGAGCCTATGGACAGTCGCGCTGCCGCCCGTGCCTGGGGCGTGCTGCGTGGCGAGGACCGATGGATCGTCGCCGCGCTGCTGCCGCTCGGCTGAACTCAGCGCGTCACATACACCTCGATCCGGCGGCCGTCGAACGGTGCGCTGCCGGCGCGCCGGTAATTGCTGGCCAGCGCCGCGATTGGGCACGCGGATAAGCGTCGGGCTAAGCACGATCGCGCGCGGCCGGCGTGCGAGCACGCGGCGCAATTCGGCATGGCTGTCGACGCCGAGCGCGCGTTCCTCGTTGGCGGCGCTGAGATGGTCCGGGAAGGCGAAGCGGGTCGGCAGGCAGGCGTGGCTGGTCCGGTAGAGAACCGGCGGACCGTCGAAGACCAGCAGGCAACCACGATCGACGTCTGCCGGGATCAGCTGGGTGAGCGCCGCGATCTCGCCCACGTGGCGACGGGTCCGCGCGACATCCGGGTAGCCGAGGGTCGCGAATGCCAGCAGGCCGAGCATCAGCGCGACGGTCGGCCCGATCGCGGGCCGGCCGAGCAGCGGCGCCGCCGCGATCAGGAACGGCACCAGCACGGGCAGCAGATAGTGGCTGTAGAAGGTGCCGATCGCCGCGAAGCCGGCGAGGGCGGCGACCATCCAGCCGGCGACGAACAGGCCGACGCGAAGGCTCTGGCTGTTGCTCTGGCCGCGCACGTGCCAGGCGCTGCCGAGCGCGCAGAGGAACAAGGGCGCGAGCCGCACCAACGCCACCTGCAGGCGGAACGCGCTCTGCGCGGCCTGGCCCGGTCCGCGCAGGAAGATCGACGTGAAATTGGCGAACCAGAAAATCCCGCCGGCACCGACCGCCCAGAACCAGAGCATCGCCAGCGCCGTGGGTGCCAGCGCCATTGCGGCCAAGCCGGCGATCATGCGCGCGGCTTGCAGCGTCGCCGGCGCGCGGCGCCAGGCGAGCGCGGCGAGCACCAGCCCGAAGAACAGCGCTTCGAACACGGCGGTATATTTGATCTGGAGGGCGATGCCGGCGAGCGCCATCGCTAAAGTCGCCTCGCGCGCGAACTCCCTGTTTCCTGCCGCGCCTGCCGCGCGCAACGTGCACAGCGCGGCACCGGCCACGAACAGATTGTAGAAGACCGGCGCCTGGCCGCCGCCGCCCTCGGCGACCTCCAGCCATAGCAGATAGAGCAGCCCGGCGGCGATCGCGCCTGCCGGACGCGCGGCACGGCACGCGATCCGGACCATGACGAAGGCGGTCGCGGCCGCGAAGATCGTCGCGGTGACCTGGTATTGCACGATCCCGTCGCCGCCGAGCAGGCGGATCGCGGCGTAGATCAGGAACAGGCCGATCGGCTTCCTGTCCCAGATGTCGACGAACGGCAGCGCGCCGTGCAGCATCCGGTCGCCGACCAGCAGATAGAACTGCTCGTCGGTCATGAAGGCGGGATCGCCGAAATGCGGCCAGCGGACCAGCAGCGCAGCGGCCAGCATCAGGCCGGCGATGGCTACTGGGTGGATGCGGGCGGCTTCCTCCCGCGCCAGCCCGGGCAGGGCGCGCTCGCCGGAAGCAAAGCGGCTTGCCGGAACGTCGAACATGGGGAGGGCTGCCTTCCGGTCGATTGCCGACCCGCTTAGCGCAGCATGGTAAACAGCAGGTTGGCGGCGCCTCAGCGGCCGGCGATCCGGCGCAGATGATCGTACAACGCTGCCGTGTTCGCCTCCCAGGTAAAGCGCGCGCAAATTTGGCGCACGGCGTCCTGCGCCGGCGGGTCCGCCAGGATCTCGCGGACCGCCGCCGCCACCGCCGCCGGATCGCGGCCCGCCAGCCGTCCGGCTGCCGGCCGGTCGATCACCTCGCGCGCGCCGCCGACGTCGGCGGTGACGACCGGCGTGCCGCTGGCGAGCGATTCCACCCAGACATTGGCTAGCCCCTCGGCGGCGGACGGCAGCACCATCACGTCGGCGGCGGCGAAGAGCGGCGGCAGCGCCTCGTGCGGCAGTGGCCCGAGCAGACGTACCCGGCCGGCCAGTCCCAGCGACCTGATCTGCGCCTCGAGCTCGGCGCGTGCGGGGCCCTGGCCCACGATTAGCAGCGTCGCCTCGGGCAAGGCGGTCATCGCCGAGATCGCGATCTGCTGACCCTTGCGCGCGATCAGGTAGCCGACGCTCAGCAGCAGCGGGCCGGCGACGCCCAGCGCCGCCTTTGCCTGCGTCCGGTCGGCAGGCTGGAACTGGTGGAGGTCGACGCCGGTATAATGCACCCGGATCTTGTCGGCCGGCATGCCGAGCGTGACCATGTCCGCCTTCAGCGCGCCGCTTACCGCCAGCAGCCCGTCGGCATCGCGGCCGGCGGCCGCGATCTGGCGGCCGCAGCCGGCCCGCCCGCTCCAATAATGGATGTCGCTGCCGCGCGCCTTGATCGAGACCGGCACGCCGAGCGCCGCACCCAGCCGCACCGCCGCCGGCCCCTCCGGGTAGAAGAACTCGGCGTCGATCACGTCGAACGGGAATTCGGCGCGGATCGCCCGCAGCACTGGCAGCAGCGCGCGCGCCATCAGCGCCGGCGTGAAGCGGCCGCCGACCAGCGGGA
>CAXTTP010000311.1:0-3498 GCA_964247195.1 uncultured Sphingomonadaceae bacterium | reverse complement strand
GGATCAGGGCTTCGAGCGCCAGCCGCCCGACCGACGAACGTTCCCGCAACCGTGCGATCAGCTTCGGCACATCCGCATATGCCATCGCCGCGAAATGGCCGTCCTTGCGCGGTTGGCGAGGTAAGCCTTTCGACAGCGAGCGCATCGGCGCTTCGGTTTTGCGGTAGCCTTTGACGTAACTCCAATCGAGCACCGCACCGATCCGCTGGCGGACCCGGCGAGCAGTCTCGGGCTTGGTGAGCCAGATCGGCGCGAGGACATCGCGGATGAGCGGGCCTTCGATCTTGTCCACCGGCCGATCGCCGATCATCGGGAAGGCGTAGGTCTCGAGGGTGTTGATCCACTGCGCCTGATGCTTGCCGTTCTTCCACGCCGCTTTGTGATCGGCATGCACCCGCGTGGCCGCGTCGCGGAAGGTAGGAACAGGATCGACCACCTTCTTTTTCTCGGCGATTGGATCGATCCCGCGCGCGACATCCCGTCGCAGCTCCGCCGCCTTCGCGCGAGCTTCGGCCAACGTAAGCACCTTCGCCGAGCCAAGGCCGATATCGCGTCGATCGCCCCCGATGCGGACGCGAAGCGTCCAACTTTGTGCGCCGGTCGGCTTCACCACCAGCATCAAGCCGTCGCCGTCTATGTAGCGGCCTGCCTCCGTGAGGGTCTTCACCCGCGCAACGGTGAGCTGTCCCATGTTCACGTCCTCCTTCCAGAGCCCACAATCGTACCCACCAAAGCTGGTGGGTACGGACGGATTGCGGCGGACAAGAGCGGACATCCCGAGCGCTGCAAACGCCTGGTTTTTAGCCGTTTTTGCTTGATTTTGGAAGGGCCGCGATGGGCCTAGTTGGCGGAGACGGAGGGATTCGAACCCTCGGTAGGAGTAATCCCCCTACGGCGGTTTAGCAAACCGCTGGTTTCAGCCACTCACCCACGTCTCCGGAAGCGGCAACGGTCGATTTCCTAGGGTTTACACCCCAGCCGGTCAACGCGAAACGCGCGCTCGCAAGGGCGGTGGTGCCCGATGCGCCGCCTTGGCCTTGGCGCGGGGCGTCTCAGGGCGACCGGCGCTGCGCCACGCCGTTGACGCGATCCGGCGCGGAACGGACTCGGGTCGTCGCGGCGTTCATTGCAGGGACAGGCGATTGGCGGTTAACCACGCAGATTCGCGCGAGGGGGAATTGCCATGTTCGGGCCCGTGTTCAGGCTGGTGTCGAGGCCAATGTCGAGGTTCGGTCTCGTCCGGCCCGTCGCCGCCGCGGCCGCCCTTCTGGCGATGCCGGCGGCCGCGCAGATGAGTACCGTCGATCCCAACACGGCAATGCAGCGGCAGCAGGTGCCGGCGGGCGGATCGAGCTACGACAATGCGCCGGCACCGGTCGACGAGAGCAGTGGCGGGACGACACCGGAGAACGACCTGCCGCCGGTTCCCCACGCCGCCGCCAGCGGGCATGCCGTCGACGCGACGGCCGACCAGGCGACCTATCAAGACGACGACATCTTCGGCGCCGCCGAGGGCGTGTTCGGCAAGGGCGCGCAGGGTCTCGCCAAGATGATCGAGAGCATCCTCAAGAAGCAGGGCCGGCCGAACGCTTATATCGACGGCCGCGAGGCCAGCGGCGCGTTCGTGGCCGGCCTGCGCTACGGATCGGGCACGCTCCATCACAAGGTCGAAGGCGACAGCCCGGTCTATTGGACGGGGCCGTCGGTGGGATTCGACTTCGGCGGCAACGGTGCCAAAACGTTCGTGCTCGTCTACAACCTCTACGACACCAACGAATTGTTCAAGCGCTTCCCCGCCGCCGAGGGCGACGTCTACGTGATCGGCGGCCTCACGGCGAGCTACATGCGCCGCGGCGATGTCGTGCTGATCCCGATCCGGCTCGGCGTCGGCTGGCGGCTGGGCGCCAACGTCGGCTATATGCGCTTCAGCAAGAAGGCGAAGTGGGTACCGTTCTGAGGCGCCCGGCGGCGCCCCCTCAGGGCCGGTAGGTCGCCTCGAAGCGGATCGGGCGGCCGGCGGCCCGGTTGGCGAGGCCGCCGTCCCACATCACCCGCGCGCCGCGGACGATCGTGCCGACCGGGCGCCCGGTCAGCGTCATCCCGGTGAAGGGGGACCAGCCGCAGCGCGACGCGAGCCAGCTTTCCTCGATCGTCCAGCGCGCCTTCAGGTCGACGATGGAGAAATCCGCATCGTAGCCGGCCGCGATCCGGCCCTTCGTCACCAGCCCGAACACGCGTTGCGGACCGGCGGAAGTGAGCTCGACCAGGCGCTGCAGCGTCAGCCGGCCGGCGGCGACATGGTCGAGCATCAGCGGCAGCAGCGTCTGCACGCCGGGCATGCCGGAGGGCGAGGCGGGGTAGGGCTTCGCCTTTTCCTCGCGGGTGTGCGGCGCATGGTCCGAACCGAGCACGTCGGGCACCCCCTGGCCGACCCAGCGCCAGAGCCCGGCACGGTGCGCGCCCGAGCGGATCGGCGGGTTCATCTGAGCGAAGGTGCCGAGCCGCGGATAGGCGTCCTCGCCGGCCAGCGTCAGGTGCTGTGGCGTGACCTCGCAGGTGGCGATGTCCTTGTTGCGGGCGATCAGTTCGAGTTCGGCGGGGGTGGTGATATGGAGGATGTGGATGCGACGGCCGGCGGCGCGGGCGAGGGCGAGGATGCGGCGCGTCGCCAGCAGCGCGCTCTCGTCGTCGCGCCACACCGGATGCGAGGACGGATCGCCATCGACCCTAAGCTCCGCGCGCGCATTCATGCGCGGCTCGTCCTCGGCGTGAATCGCGACGCGGCGGCTGCCGGAGGCGAGCACGCGGGCAAGCTCTGCATCCTCGGAGACGAGCAGGTCGCCGGTCGACGCGCCCATGAAGATCTTGACCCCCGCCGTCCCCGGCAGGCGTTCGAGTTCCACAAGACTGTCGGCATTGGCGGACGTCGCCCCGACATAGAAAGCATGGTCGCACCACATCCGGCCGTCGGCGCGGGCGAGCTTGTCGGCGATCGCGTCCGCCGAATCGGTGTTCGGCCGGGTATTGGGCATCTCGAACACGGCGGTGACGCCGCCCAGCACGGCGGCGCGACTGCCGCTCTCCAGATCCTCCTTCGCTTCGAGGCCGGGCTCGCGGAAATGCACCTGGCTGTCGATCACGCCGGGCAGCACGGTGAGACCGGCGCAGTCGATCGTCTCGCCGGCATCGCCGGGCTCGCCGAGCGCGACGATGCGGCCGTCGCGCACGCCGACCGAGGTCTCGGCCGGGCCGCCGGGTGTCCAGACGGTGCCGTTCTTGAGCAGCAGGTCGTAGGTCGCAGCCATCATCCACCGCCGGCTTTGATTATGGGCATGCGAACCCCTACCTCCCTATGATGCCGGGAACCACCCTCATCGATCGCGCTGTCCTCCGCATGTCGGGGGAGGATGTTCGCGGCTTCCTGCAGGGTCTGGTGACGAACGACGCCGCTGGGCCGCTGCCGGTCTGGTCGGGGCTGCTGACGCCGCAGGGCAAGGC
>CAXTTP010000310.1:2947-3506 GCA_964247195.1 uncultured Sphingomonadaceae bacterium | reverse complement strand
AGCACATCCTGGCCGCGCTCGCATGACCGACAACGTCAGCGCCGGGCAACCGCCAGCGGCCGAGAAGTCGCTCGTCGAGACGTGGCTGGGCTGGCTGTCCGCGATTATCGACGAGGACGGCGTCAGGCTCCCGAATGCCCTCGTCCGCCATCGAGACGACACGCTGACCGTGTACGCCCTCGATATCCCGGTGCCGCAGGCCTACCGCCTGCTGCTCAGCAGATGGAATGACGAGACCCAGGAGGCGGTCTTCGCCTTCGACCGGTTCACCAAGCCGGGCCAGGGCACGACGCTCCGTGACGTGATGGCTGGCTTCCATCTCGATTTCGGCGAGCCGCCGCGGCCCTTCATCGTCGAGTACCAGCACGATCCGCGCATCGTGAAGCCGATGTGCTGGGACAACGAGTTCTGGAACCACGCCCTGCGCGGCGAGCTCGTCGGCGCCTTGCGCGAGCATCTCGGGGTGGCGCAGCCATGACCGACAACGTCAGCGCCGAGCAGCTGCTGCAGTTCATAGAGCGCATCGAGCGGCTCGAGGAAGAGAAGCGCGGCTTTGCCG
>CAXTTP010000310.1:0-2937 GCA_964247195.1 uncultured Sphingomonadaceae bacterium | reverse complement strand
GACGTCAAGGATGCGTTCGCCGAGGCCAAGTCGACCGGCTTCGACGTGAAGACGATGCGCGCCGTCATCCGCCTGCGGAAGATGGAGAAGCATCACCGCGACGAGGCGGACGCGCTGATGGAGACCTACCGTCGCGCGCTGGGGATGCACTGATGACGGCCCGCGGCCGCGACCTTGCCGAGCGCTGCTTTGCCCTGGCACGCTCGACCACCTTTGCCGGCGAGCGCGAGACGGCCGTCGCGCGCGGCACCGCGATCGCGGCCAAGGCGGGACTTAGCCTCGACCTGTTCGACATTCCCGGCCGTGCCCGCGATCGGACCCGCCGCGACAACGAAACCTTCGACGATGTCTACCAGAGCGGCCGGTACCACCGGGACGGCGCGTTCGACTGGACCGCCTATCAAGACGATCTCGAACGGAGCCTGCAGCCCGGCGAGCGCTTCGTGCGTCGAGCTGAGGCCGCGCCCGCTCACTACACGGCCGCGGACGTCCATGCGGCCATGGCTGCTCTGAAAGCAGCGATGGCGCGGCAGGCGGCAGCAGCCGGAGCCGGCGACGACGAGACAATCTACGACGCTCGCCGGCGCAACTTCGACCAGGCGGCTGCCAAGGCCCGTGCGCGCGACGAGCGGCGCTCGAGCATGGAAGAGATCTGGAACAGCGTGGCGCAGGACATGGCCGCTCGCTGGGACGACGCCATGCGCGACGCCGTCGTCGGCACCGGTGAAGCCTGATGGTCGGCGCGCCCTCGATCGGCAGTCAGCTCAAGATGCTAGAGCTGCTCCGCAGCCGCGGCCTCGTCCTGGCCGGGACCGATCAGCGCGTCCTGCGATATCTCGAGTTTCGCCGCCTGGCGCGCGCACTGCCTCTCTACCACCCGCGGACTGGCAAGGCGGTGGTGGCCCGGGCTTGGCAGATCACGGACGCCGGCGTCGCCGTTGTGCTGCAGGTCGGCAAGCCCGCAGCGCGCAGGCGCCCGGCCCTGACCGCCTCCCAGCAGATCGACATTGAGGAGGCGATCGCCGCCGCCAGCTCGGGGGGCGAGCCGGATGCCGCCCCCCTCCCCGATCCCGACGCGCCGACTGCGGGGGCAGTCGACGTGAGCGCACCCAAGGCCGCCCAGTCGAGACAGCGCGCTCGCGGCCGAAAGCCGGAGCACGCCCATGTCTAGCCCTCCCGCGCCCACCAGCGCCACCCTGACCATCGACCAACTGCGGTTGAGCCCGTTCAACGTCCGCACCAACGTCGACGACGCGCGGCCGACCGCGCCGCTCAAGGCCTCGATCGCGAATGGCGGTGTCGAGCAGTCGCTCGCCGTCCACCCCATGCGCGGCAACCTGAAGGTCTGGGGCGTGCTCGCCGGCGGGCGGCGATACCGCTGCGTTCGCGAGCTGGTCGACGAGGGCCGGCTGCCGCGCGACTATCCGGTGCCGGTGTTGATCCACCAGGGTGACGACGCCGAGATCGTTGCGCTGTCGCTCGACGAGAACATCCAGCGCAAGGATCTGCGCTCCTACGAGATCTGCGCCGCGATCGTGCGCGAGCACAGGCTCGGCCGCACGCCGGCGCAGATCGCCGAGCGCCATGGCCAGGAGGCGATCTGGGTCGAGCGCGGCCTCCGCCTGGGCCAGCTCGCCCGGCCGGTGTTCGACGCCTTCGCGGACGGCCGCCTTTCGAGCGAGCAGGCGGCGGCGATCGCCGCCACTGCCGATCATGACCTGCAGATCGCGTGCTTCGGCGACATGCTGGCGCGGGCGGAGCATCTCCGGACGCCCGAGGCGATTCGTAAGTGGTACCGGATCGACGATCACGAGCTGGCGAAGCTGCTCGTCTTCGCCGGCGACGAGTACCGCGCGGCGGGCGGCGGGTTCGAGCTCGACCTGTTCGCGGACGGGTTGGATGAGAGCGGCCGCATCACCGACGAGCAGCTGCTGCGCCGCACGGCCGACGCGAAGGTGCAGGCGCTGAAGACCGCCACGCGTGATCGCGTTGGCCGGCCCGACATCCGCTTCGTTCCGCAGCGTCCGCTCGCTCAGTATGGCGGCCCTGATTGGGCGTTGCACGTCCCGCTCGAGGAAGGCGCGGACCTGCCCGCCGGCGACGTCGTCGCCCACCTCGCGATCGGCGACGATGGCGAACCGGACATCACCTTCTGGTGGCCCAACCGCAAGGCGCGCGACGGCGATGCCAAGCCCGCGCGGGCAGCGGTGCCGGCGCGCCCGGCTGACGCGCCCCGGCCTGGTGCCGCGATCGGCCAGCAGTACGACAACGCCCGCCAGAAGGCCGACGCGCTGATTAAGGAGGAGGCCGGCCTGACCGCCGAGGGCGTGCAGGTCCTGCGCTCAATCCGTCGGGCGATCCTGCGCGCCGCGCTGGTCCAGGATGCGCGCGAGGGCCGCACGCTTGCCCGCGACTACCTAGTCTTCGCGCAATGTCGGATGCTGCTTTGCGACGGTGCCTTCCCACCGGACCATAGGGTCCTCGGCATCCAGCGCTTGGCCACGATCGATCCCGATGGTGAGCCCGCGCGCCCGCTGATCGACGCAAGCGAGGCCGGCAAGGCTTGGCATAAGGCCATCCGCGAGCTGAAGGCCGAGGCCTTCCTGGCGACACCCGACCACGTCCGCGCGTTCGTCGCCTATCGTACCGCGCCCCTCGCCACCCGCGAGCTCGCCGCCGCGGCCATCGCCGGCATCGCGCTCGAGCGCTCGCTCGACGCTATGGGCTACGAGTGCGCGCTGCACGACGCCGTCGCGGTCCAGGCGCGCGTTGCGCATTCGCAGGGCATCCGCCACTGGTGGACGCCGACCGCCGCGTTCCTGAAGCTACTGCCGCGCGCCGAGCAACTGGCGATCGCCGAGCCGTTCGTCGAGCGCATGGTGTTCGGGACGTGGCAGCGCCTCAAGTTCGACGAGTTGACCCCGCATGTCCTGAAGG
>CAXTTP010000309.1:0-3513 GCA_964247195.1 uncultured Sphingomonadaceae bacterium | reverse complement strand
GGTCGAGATCGGCTCGGGCCAGCTCATCCCCGGCTTCGAGGCGCAGCTGACCGGTATCACGGTCGGCGAGAGCCGCACGCTGAACGTGATCTTCCCCGAGGATTACGGGGTCGCGACGCTCAAGGGCAAGCCGGCGACGTTCGACGTCACCGCCACCGCGGTGCGCACGCCAAAGACCGGCGCGCCCGACGACGAATTCGCCAAGTCGCTTGGCCTCGAAAGCATGGAGCAGCTGCGCGGGCTCCTGAAGGGCCAGGTCGAGCAGGAGCTCAACGGCCTCACCCGCACCCACATGAAGCGCAAGCTGCTCGACCGCTTGGCCGAGACGCACGACTTCCCGGTGCCGCCGTCGATGGTCGAGGCCGAGTTCAACCAGATCTGGCAGCAGCTCGAGCATGAGGCGACGCACGAGGCCGATCAGGACGCGGCGCGCGCCGAGATGGAGAAGGATCGCGCGGACTATCAGCGCATCGCCGAGCGGCGCGTGCGCCTCGGCCTGCTGCTGTCGCAGATCGGCCAGGAGAATGGCGTGGAGGTCAGCCAGCAGGAGATGAGCCGGCTGGTCGCGCAGGCCGCCCAGCAATATGCCGCGAAGGACCGCGAGCGCTTCGTCCAATATGTTCAGCAGGACCCGATGGCAGCCGCCCAGCTCCGCGCCCCGCTCTACGAGGACAAGGTCGTCGATTGGCTGTTCGCCAAGGCGGAGATCAGCGACCGGCCGGTCACCCGCGCCGAACTGGAAGCCGCGATCGAGGCGGACGACGGCTTTGCCACTGGTACGCACCAGCACAGCCACGATCACGACCATGATCACGGCGATCATGCCGGGCACGATCACGATCACGATCACGCCGGACACGATCACGATCACGGCGCCCACGCCCATGACGAGCCCGTCGCGGCCGATGTCGGCGAGGGCGATGCGATCGAGGCCGCGGCGAAGCCGGCGAGGAAGGCCGCCGCGAAGAAGCCGAAGCCGGAAGCCGCCGAGATCGTCGAGGCGGGCGAGGGCGCCGAGCCCGCCAAGGCCCCGCGCAAGCGCAAGGTCAAGGGCGAGGGCTGATGACCGACGGCGGCGTGGGCCCGGCGGCGTCGCCCGCCGCCGCCGCGCCGCGCGTCGCCGTCATCCTGCCCTGCTACAACGAGGCGGCGGCGATCGCGGCGACGGTCGCCGGCTTCCGGCAGGCACTGCCCGGAGCGGCGATCTACGTCTTCGACAATAACAGCAGCGACGACACCGCCACGATCGCGGCAGCGGCCGGCGCGATCGTCCGCACCGAGCGGATGCAGGGCAAGGGCCACGTCGTCCGCCGCATGTTCGCCGACGTCGATGCCGACGTCTATGTGATGGCCGACGGCGACGCGACCTACGACGCCGCCGCCGCGCCGGCGCTCGTCGCCCGGCTCCTCGACGAGCGGCTCGACATGGTCGTCGGCGCCCGCCAGTCGGAGGTTGAGGCAGCCTATCGGCGCGGCCACGTACTCGGCAACCTGCTGCTCACCGGTCTGCTCGCGCGGCTGTTCGGACGGACCTTCACCGACATATTGTCTGGCTACCGCGTCTTCTCGCGCCGCTTCGTGAAGAGCTTCCCGGTGCTCTCGACCGGGTTCGAGATCGAGACCGAGATCAGCGTCCACGCGCTGGAGCTGCGCCTTCCGGTCGGCGAAGAGGTGACGCGCTATGGCGCCCGGCCGGCGGGCTCGGCATCGAAGCTGTCGACCTGGCGGGACGGCTGGCGGATTCTGCGCACCATCCTGCTGCTCCTCCGGATCGAGCGGCCGGTGCTGTTCTTCGGCTCGATCGGCCTCTTACTGGCGCTGCTGGCGGTGCTGCTGGCGATCCCGCTCGGCATCACCTACGTGCAGACGGGGCTGGTGCCGCGGCTGCCGACGGCGATGCTGTCGACCGGTCTCGTCATCCTCGGCGTCCTCAACCTGTTCTGCGGGCTCATCCTCGACACGGTGGTGCGCGGCCGGCGCGAGGTGCGCAGGCTCGCCTATCTGGCTCTCGCCGCACCCGGGGAGGGGATCCCGCCGCCCCCTTGAACTGCCTCGCGCAAACGCCGATGTTGGCTTCCATCAGGGCAAAAGGACCGATCTTCCCCATGGCAACTCCCGACCACGCCGACATTCTCGGCGGCCTCGTTCCCATCGTCATCGAGCAGTCGAATCGCGGCGAGCGCAGCTTCGACATCTTCTCGCGTCTGCTGCGGGAGCGGATCATCTTCATCACCGGCGGCGTCGAGGACCACATGGCCTCGCTGATCTGCGCGCAGCTCCTCTTCCTCGAATCCGAGAACCCGAAGAAGGATGTGTTCCTCTACATCAACTCGCCGGGCGGCGTGGTGACGGCGGGCCTCGCGATCCATGACACCATGCAGTATATCCGGCCCCGCGTCGGCACGCTCTGCATCGGCCAGGCGGCCTCGATGGGCAGCTTCCTGCTCTCGGCGGGCGAGCCGGGGATGCGCGTGGCCACCACCAACAGCCGGATCATGATCCACCAGCCTTCCGGCGGCGCCCAGGGCATGGCGGCCGACATCGAGATCCAGGCGCGCGAGATCCTGCGGATGCGGCACCGGCTGAACTCGCTCTACAGCAAGTACACCGGCAAGACGATCGAGGAGATCGAGCTCGCAATGGATCGCGACAAGTTCCTCGAGGCGGATGAGGCGAAGGCATTCGGACTCATCGACGAGGTGTTCGACAAGCGGCCTGCCCCGGCCGAGGAACGGGCTGCCGCGTAAGCCTTTCGGAAGCGGGGCATGGCAGATTGGTCATTGCCCGGCCGGAGAATCGCGGTCTAGGATGCGTAGCGTAGCGGCCCGCGCGGGCTGAAGGGATTGGACATGACCAAGCTGAGCGGCGGGGATTCAAAGAGCACGCTGTATTGCTCGTTCTGCGGCAAGTCGCAGCACGAGGTGCGCAAGCTCATCGCTGGCCCGACCGTCTTCATTTGCGACGAGTGCGTTGAGCTCTGCAACGACATCATCCGCGAGGAGACGAAGAGCGCGCTGGTCAGCAAGAAGGACGGCGGCGTGCCGACGCCGCAGGAGATCTGCAACGTCCTCGACGATTACGTGATTGGCCAGAAGCAGGCCAAGCGCGTCCTCTCGGTTGCGGTGCACAACCATTACAAGCGCCTCAACCACGGCGCGAAGGGTGCCGACGTCGAGCTGGCGAAATCGAACATCCTGCTCGTCGGGCCGACCGGCTGCGGCAAGACGCTGCTCGCCCAGACGCTGGCGCGCATCCTCGACGTTCCTTTCACGATGGCGGATGCGACGACGCTGACCGAGGCCGGCTACGTCGGCGAGGATGTCGAGAACATCATCCTCAAGCTGCTGCAGTCGGCCGACTACAACGTCGAGCGCGCCCAGCGCGGCATCGTCTACATCGACGAGGTCGACAAGATCAGCCGCAAGTCGGACAACCCCAGCATCACGCGGGACGTCTCCGGCGAGGGCGTGCAGCAGGCGCTGCTGAAGATCATGGAAGGCACCGTCGCCTCCG
>CAXTTP010000308.1:0-3515 GCA_964247195.1 uncultured Sphingomonadaceae bacterium | reverse complement strand
GCCATCGCCGCCGCCAAACTCGAAATGCGCCCCACCCGGACCCGGGCGGAAGCCGCCAGCGCCCGCGCCGGGACCGAAGCCGAACGCCTTGGGATTGCCGTTGTCGTCGATCTCGCCGCGATCATATTGGGCGCGCTTGTCCTTGTCGGTGAGCAGGTCGTACGCCTGCGTCACCTCGCTGAAGCGTTCGGTCGCCTTCGGATTGTCCTTGTTGCGGTCGGGATGAAGTTCCTTCGCAAGCTTGCGATAGGCCTTCTTGATGTCGGCCTCGGTCGCACCACGCGCCACGCCCAATCGTTCGTAAAGATCTGCCATGGTCCCCGTTTGGCTCAACCCGCTGCCTTCGCCAACTGTTGCCGCATTGCAACAGGCGAGATGTGGTGCCGGTGGCCCCGATGCAAGGGCACCGTCGCCGCTGCGCAGGCGTTGGGACGATATCCGCAACGGAGATCCGCTTGCCACCCTTTGCTTGCCCCAATTGCCGGCGCCTGATCCATTTCGAGGCGCGGGTCTGCCCGGCGTGCCGGTTCACGCTGGGCTACGATCCGGGGCAGGACGCCTTCCTGTTCCTCGGCGACAATCTCACCAGCTGGCTGGACGTCGCAGGCGCCGCGCACGACGTCGTCGTCTGCGCCAACAACGGCGCCTACGAGATCTGCAACTGGCTGGTGGCGGTCGGCGACGTCACCCCGCTCTGCCGCGCCTGCCGGCACAACCGCTTCATCCCCGATCTCACGGTTCCCGACGTGCCGCAGCGCTGGGCCAAGATCGAGGCCGCCAAGCGGCGGATGATCCACACCCTGATCCGGCTCGGCCTGCCGCTGGAGACACGCGCCGAACGGCCGGACGGCCTCGCCTTCGATTTCCTCTATGACGCATCCGCCGAGGCGAGCGGCCAGCCGCTGGTGCTAACCGGTCATAATGGCGGCCTGATCACGCTCAACGTAATCGAGGCGGACGACGTTCGGCGCGAGCAGATCCGGCGCGAGATGGGCGAGCCATACCGCACGCTGCTCGGCCATTTCCGTCACGAGGTCGGCCATCATTTCTGGGAGCGGCTGGTGAAGAACACGCCCGGCCTCACGAGCTTCCGCGCGGTGTTCGGCGACGAGAGCCTCAACTACCAGGCCGCGTTGCAGAACCATTACCAGTCCCTTGGCGGCCAGATCGCGTGGACGGACGACTATGTCAGCGGCTACGCCTGCTCGCACCCGTGGGAGGATTTCGCCGAGACCTTCGCCCACCTCCTCCACATGGTCGACACGCTGGCGACGATCGGCGGCTTCGGCGCCACCCTCGCGCCCTTCCCCGGGCCGGAAAGCCATCCCGGTCCCGCCGTGGGTTTCGATCCCTACCGCGCGCCGACCGCCGTGCTTGCCGCACAGTGGATCCCGTTCTCGTTCGCGCTCAACGCGATCAATCGCAGCATGGGCCAGCCCGACCTTTACCCCTTTCATCTGTCGCCGGCGATCATCGCCAAGCTCGATCATGTGAACGGACTGGTGGCAGGCGCGCGCGCTGCTTGAGCAGCTATTCGACGGGCGCCACGTCGACCGACACGTCGATCTCCTGGCTGCGGCGGCCGAGAAATATGCCGTCGATCGGCGAGATGTCGGCATAGTCGCGGCCGATCGCAGTGACGATATGGTCGCCCGCCATGACGCAGGCGTTGGTCGGGTCGAAGCCGATCCAGCCGCGTCGCTCGCCGCACCAGAGCAGCAGCCAGGCATGCGTCGCGTCGGCACCGACGAGCCGCGGCCGGCCCGGCGGCGGATAAGTGCGCAGATAGCCGCTGACATAGGCCGCGGGGATGCCGGCCGATCGCGCGCCGGCGATCATGATGTGCGCGAAATCCTGGCAGACGCCGTGCCGCTTGGCGAACGCCTCGGCCGGCGAGGTGTCGAGGCCCGTGGCATCGCCGTCGTAACGGAACTCGCGGGTGATGCGGCGGGTGAGCGCGTAGGCCGCCTCGACGATGCCGCGATCGGGCTGGAGTTCCTCCGCGCACCAGGCCGCGATCGCCGGATTGAGTTCGACCATCGGCGAGGGGAACAGATAATTGGCCGGCGAAGCCTCCGACAGGTCGCGCGACGCAAGCGCCATTGTGGCGACCTCGGCGACGGTCGGGTCGTCGGCCAGCGCCTCGGGCGCAGGCCGGTCGACGGCGACGCGGAAGCGGCTCTCGATGACGAGTTCGCGCGCCGGCTCGTCGATGACGACGCGGGTGACGTTGACCGGATAGCCGCCCGCGCGCGTCGCCGTCATCATCGCCCGCGGCCGCAACGCAAAGGCATGGTGCTCGACCCGCTGGCCGTCCCACTGGATCGGCTTGAGCCGCAGGTTGCAGCGCGCGAAGCGGACCGCGCCGGGATAGAGGAAGCGGGTGCAGTGGGTGACGTCGTAGATCATGCCCGGCTCCTCACCCGCCCTCGATCACGCCAGCGTCATCCCGGCGGCGCGGATCGTTTCGTTGCCCTGCAGGAAGAAGCGGCGGCTGATCGCGTCGGAGAGGGCATAGAGGCGGTTCTCGATCGGCGTCACCGCCTCCGCGCCAAGCAGCTCGGCACGCGCCAAGGCCACGAGCGCGGCGGTCTCGGCGGCGATCACCTGCTGCTCCTCGGCCATGCCGTCGTCGCGCAGGCTCGGCAGCGCATCGAGATGCTCGCGGATCACCGTCACCTGGTAGGCGAGCGAGCGCGGATTGAAGGGGTCGAGCGCGATCAGGTCACGCACCGGCGCCAGGGCCAGGCCGGTCAGATAGCGCGCGCGGTAGCTGATCTGGCTGTCGTTGAGGTCGAGCAGCGTGGTCAGATCGTCGGCGAGCGCGGCGTTCGCGGCGAAACAGCGCAGCTGGCGGCAGACCTGCACCGCGCGCTCGACCCGGCGGCCAAGATCGTGGAAGCGCCAGCCGGCGGTGCGCCCCATATTCTCGGCGGCGAGACCGGCGAGCGCGGAGAAGCGCTCCTGAAGCGCGGTCGCACGATTGAGGAGCGCAGCGACGTCGCGGCCCGGCTCGCGCTGCGGCGGCGCGTCGATGATCCTCCAGACTTCGGCCGACAGGCGGTCCCGGGTGCCCTCGCCGATCGCATGCACGCTGCGCAGCAATCGCGCGACGCTGGCCGGCGCCTCGCCCTCCAGCGCGTCGCGGGCGAGCGTCTCGAGGTCCGGGCGGCGGCCGGCCTCCTCGTCCTCCTCGTCGACGTCGACCGCGCCGGATTCGATCAGCATCTCGGCCATGCGCGCCATCGTCGCCGGCGACCGCACCGCGCCGACGTCGGCATCGATCGTGCCGCCCAAGGCGGCGCGAACGAGGCGCAGCGTCCCGTCGCCGCGCTCGAGGTAGCGGCCGAGCCAGAACAGGTTGTCGGCGGCGCGGCTGGGCAGCGTGCCCGGGTTGCGGCGGATCGGTACCGCGCTCGGCAGCAGCGTCGTCGCCGCGACCGGCCGCTCGCACAGCACGCACACGTCGGCGGAGAAGGCGCCCTCGCCCATCACCGCGGCGCGGACGTCGGCCT
>CAXTTP010000307.1:0-3525 GCA_964247195.1 uncultured Sphingomonadaceae bacterium | reverse complement strand
CGGCCGAGGAGCGGCAGGACTGCTCGTTCGTGCCTGCCGGGCACGGCGTCTCGATCGAGCGGCGCGGCACCAAGGCCGGGCATAATTACCAGCTGCTCGGCCATCTGCTGCGCGGCGAGGTGGTGGTCGAGCCCTATTTGATCACGCTGCACGAGAACGCGCAGCCTCACACCAGTTTCAGCCATCAGGGGACCGAGCTCATCTACATGCTGGAGGGCGAGCTTCGCTACCGTCACGCCGGGGAGGTCTATACGCTGCGGCCGGGCGACACGATGATGTTCGATTCCGGCGCGCAGCACGGGCCCGAGCAGCTGCTCCAGCTGCCAATGCGCTATCTGTCGATCATCATCTATCCGCGCAGCGCAAGCTAGCCGCCACGCCGGGCGCGAGCCTCAACGACTGATCGTCAATAAGAGCCGCGCGCGCCGATCACCGCGGGCACGGTGGCGAGCAGGATGCGCAGATCCAGGCCGATGCTCTTGGAGCGCGCATAGGCGACATCCATCGCGACGCGGCGCCGGTAGCTCGTATCGCTGCGGCCGCTGATCTGCCACAGGCCGGTGATGCCCGGCTTCACGCTGGCATAGGATCCGAGATAGCGGCCGTAGCGCGGGATCTCGCTGACCACGATCGGGCGCGGCCCGACCAGGCTCATGTCGCCGAACAGCACGTTGAACAGCTGCGGCAGTTCGTCGAGGCTGCTCCGGCGCAGGAAGCCGCCGATCGGCGTGATGCGCGGATCGCAGCGCAGCTTGTGATCGCGCAGCCATTCGCACAGCGCCTCGGGATCGTGGACGAGCAGGTCGTGGAGACGCTGCTCTGCATCGACCACCATCGAACGGAACTTGTAGCAGGTGAACATCTTGCCGCCGAGCCCGATCCGCTGCTGTCGGAACAGGACCCCGCCGCGGCTCGTGGCCAGCACGAGAAGCGCGATCAGGAGGAAGACGGGCGCGAAGAACAGGATCGCGGCGAGCGTGAAGCCGATGTCCGTCATCCGCATCAGGGTCGTGCCCGGGCGGGCCGGCCTGTCGGCGAGGATCATTCCGGCCGAGCGCACGGAATGAAGATAATCGCCGCTGCCCATGCCGTGCACAACCGCTCCCAAAGCAACGAAAGCGTCTTGTGCGACGCAACATTACTATGGAGAGGCAAGTATTAAGGCACAAGCAGGACTCTTTTTTTAATGATCCGAAACAGACCAGTAGATCACCGGATGCGACTAACCAGATAGTACAAGCATAATCGCTTACTTAGGTGAGTTACACAGGATATACACTGTTCGCTGGCTTTCCACAGATCGCGAGTTCTGAGTGTCGATCTGGTTCATGCGCAAGGAGCTTCGCTAAGATGCCGAACGATCGACATCGTCAAAGCCGAACCGATAAGGTTCTAGGAAGCAACTGTGTTGTTGGCGTGGCGGTAGGTCCGTGGCCGGCCTACAGGTTTGTTCGACGCTAAACCTAGCATTTTCCTGCTGTTCGAACGCCTCTGCGCGCTCAGTGCTACCGTCGCCCGGAGCGCGCCGAAGCGCACGCACGGCCGTACCCATTGCGGACTAACCTAGGCGGAGGACCGATTTACTTTCAACCGCGAGCCGATATCGCCGGCTTCCGCGATGAGCTCGACATTGTCCGACATCTGCGTGGTCGTCACCGCGTTCGAGGCGTCCGACACCATCGGCCGCGCCGTCCGCTCGGCATTGGCGGAGCGGGAGGTGTCCGAAGTGATCGTCGTCGACGATGCCTCCGGCGATGCGACTGTCGCGGCGGCGGAGAGAGCCGGCGACGGAAGCGGCCGGCTGCGGATCATCCGCTTCGATCGCAACCGCGGGCCGTCCGCGGCGCGCAACGCCGCCATTGCCGCGAGCCGCGCGCCCTTCCTGGCGATCCTCGACGCGGACGACCATCTCGTCCCCGGCCGCTTCGCGCGGATGAGCGGGTCGGGCGACTGGGATCTGCTTGCCGACAATATCGCGTTCGTGCCGGAGCGGGGAGGCGCGGAGCCCGATGCCGCGGCGATCGCGGCGCTGCCCGACGCGCGGCGCCTGCTGACGCTCGACGAGTTCCTGGACCGCAACATTTCGCGCCGCGGCCGGCCGCGCGCCGAGCTCGGCTTCCTCAAGCCGGTGATGCGGCGCGCGAGCCTGGCTCGGCTCGGCCTGGGCTATGACGAGTCGCTCCGGCTCGGCGAGGATTTCATCCTCTACGCAACCGCGCTGGTGCGCGGCGCGCGATTCGAGCTGTCGGCGCGGTGCGGCTATGTCGCGAGCATCCGCGCCGCCTCGCTCAGCGGGCGGCACCGCACCGCCGATCTGATCGCGCTCGCCCGCGCCGACGCCGCGCTCGCGGTCGAGCTGGCAGGCAGCGGCGGTTCGATCGCAGACCGCCGGATGCTCGCGCGGCATCGCGATGCGCTCGAGCAGAAGGTGGCGACGCGTCGGTTCGTCGACCGCAAGCATCAGGTCGGGCTGGTTCGCGCGACCGCAGGGCTGCTCGCCACGCCCGCGACGCTGGCGCGTGCCACCATGGAGATCGTCGACGGCAAGCTGCGCCGCCGCCTCCCGTCGCCGCCGCCGGCGACGCGCCTGCTGTTCCAGCCCGGCGAGTTCGGCGGGGCGGCCGCCGCGCGGTGACGCGGGATCGGGCCGGCGCATGTTCCTGACCCCGCGCGACCTCACCGATCCCTGCCTCACCGCCGAGATCGCGGTGATCGGCGCGGGCGCCGCCGGCATCACCCTCGCGCAAGCGCTCCATGCCGCCGGCCGCGACGTGCTGCTGATCGAGGGCGGAAGCTTCGACGTCGAGCCGGCGGCCCAGGCGCTGTTCGACGCCACGTCGATCGGCATGACGATGCGCCCGCAGGAGGGGCGCTTCCGCACCTTCGGCGGCACCACCGTCGCCTGGACCGGCCGATCGGCGTTGCTCGATCCGATCGATTTCGAGCGTCGCGACTGGATCGCCGGCAGCGGTTGGCCGATCGGACCGGACGCGCTCGCGCCGTTCGCGGCGGCCGCCGCTGCGCTCTGCGGGTTCGGCGAGGCTTGGCAGACTGAGCCAAAATGGTTCGGTAATCTGCGCGGCCTGCCGCACCGCCCCGATCTCGCCGAACCATTTCTGTGGCGGCTGTTCGCCACCTCACGCGGTACGTTCCGCCACTTCGGCGAAATGGTTTATCCCGAGTGGGCACGTTCCTCCACGATCCGCGTGCCGACGGAGGCGGACCTGGTCGGGCTGGACGCAACCGCCGATGGCCGCGCGATTGCCGAGGCCCGGCTGCGCGCGCGCTCGGGCGCGACGGTGGCGGTGGGCGCGCGCCAGTTCGTGCTGTGCTGCGGCGGCATCGAGAATGCACGGCTGCTGCTCAACTGCGCGGCGGAGCACCCGGCGCCGTTCGCTGCCGTGGGCGACGCGATCGGCCGGCGCTTCCTTCAGCATCCGCGCGCGCCGACCGCCCGGATCAGCGCCACGCCCGCGCAGGCTGCGGCGCTGCAACGCCGCTTCAACCTCTTCCGGCGACCTGGCC
>CAXTTP010000306.1:0-3541 GCA_964247195.1 uncultured Sphingomonadaceae bacterium | reverse complement strand
CTACCCGACGATCCGGCCGGGCGCGCGCTATTATGCGTCGCTGCGGCTGCTGGAGAGCGTCAAGCGCCTCGATCCGTCGATCTTCACCAAGTCGGGGCTGATGACCGGGCTCGGCGAGGAACGGCTAGAGGTCCACCAGGTGATGGACGATATGCGCTCTGCCGGCATCGATTTCCTGACCATGGGCCAGTATCTCCAGCCGACGCCGCGCCACGCCAAGGTGCAGGAGTTCACCACCCCGGCGACGTTCTCGGCCTATGCCGCGATCGCCCGCGCCAAGGGCTTCCTGCTCGTCGCGGCGAGCCCGCTGACCCGCTCCAGCTATCACGCCGGCGACGATTTCGCGAAGCTGCGTGCCGCGCGGGAGGCGCAGCTCGGCAGGGCGGCCGCCTGATGCCCCGCCATGCCGAGACCCGCCACCTGCCGTACACGCCGGAGCAGTTGTTCGACCTCGTCGCCGACGTGCCGCGCTACCACGAGTTCCTGCCTTGGGTGGCGGCGGTACGGGTGCGATCGGACAGCGCGACCGAGATGGTCGCCGACGTCGTGGTCGGCTTCAAGGCGCTGCGCGAGCGGTTCACCTCACGGGTCATCAAGCACCGGCCGAGCGCGATCCACATCGATTATGTCGAGGGCCCGCTCAAATATCTCCGCAACGATTGGACGTTCCGCCCGGACGGGGCAGGCGGCACGCATCTCGATTTTGCCGTCGACTTCGCGTTCCGGTCGCGTATCTTCGAGGCGATCGCCGGGCAGGTGTTCGACCGTGCGCTGCGCAAGATGATCGGCGCGTTCGAGACGCGCGCCGCCGAGCTCTACAGCACGGCCGCATCCGGCATCAGCCAGTCGAGCGCGCACAGCGCCGCCTGAAGGCGGATGCCGCCGCGGCCGAGATCGCCATATTCCCGCTTCTCCGCCGCGACCTCGTCCGGATTGCCGTCGCGGCGCGCGCGGGCGAACACCACGGTACCGACCGGCTTGCGCTCGCTGCCGCCGCCAGGCCCGGCGATGCCGGTGATTGCGACGGTCACATCCGCTCGGCTCTTGGCGAGCGCGCCGCGCGCCATCGCCCAGGCGACCGCGATCGACACCGCGCCGAACGTCTCGACGACGTCCGGGTTGATGCCCAGCATCGCGATCTTGGCCTCGTTCGAATAGGTGACGAAGCCGGCGCAGAACACGTCGGACGAACCCGGCACCTCGGTCAGCGCGGCCGAGACGAGCCCGCCCGTGCAGCTCTCGGCGACGGCGATGCAGCGGCCGGCCGCCCGGTTCGCATCGATCACGCGGACCGCGGCCTCGACGAGCGCCGCCGGCAGGATCGTGTCGCCGTCGCCGGTCATCGGCATGCCGGGCGGGTAGGGGCGGGGGCCGATCGCGTCATTGTTCCTCCGGCACCCGTACCGTGGCGATGGCCTGGGCGGCGATCCCCTCGCCGCGGCCGGTGAAGCCGAGACGCTCGGTCGTCGTGGCCTTGATGCTAACCTGCCCCTCCCTCACCTGCAACAAATCGGCAATGCGGGCGCGGATCGCCTCGCGGTACGGTCCCACCTTGGGACGCTCGCAGATCACGGTCACGTCGACATGATCGATCCGTCCGCCGCGCGCGACGACCAGCGCACGGGCATGATCGAGGAACCGGCCCGAATCCGCGCCCTTCCAGCGCGGATCGGTAGGGGGGAAATGGCTGCCGATGTCGCCGTCACCGATCGCGCCGAGCAGCGCGTCGGTCAGCGCATGGAGCGCGACGTCGGCATCCGAATGCCCGACGAGGCCGTGGCTATGCGCGATCGCAACGCCGCCGAGCATGATCGTATCGCCGGGCCCGAAAGCGTGGACGTCGAACCCCATGCCGGTGCGGGAGACGAGCATGCGCGCCAGCCGCGCCTCGGCGGCGGCAAAATCGGCGGCATGGGTGAGCTTGTCGAGCATCGGGTCCCCCGCCACGATCGCGACGGCGTGGCCGCTGTCGCGTACCATCTGGGCGTCGTCGGTCGCTTCGCGCTCGGCGGGCCAGGATCGGTGCGCGGCCAGCGCCGTCGCGAACCGGAACGCCTGCGGGGTCTGCACCCGATATACCTCGTCTCGCGGCACCGTGTCGCCCATGATCCCCTCTCGCCGCACGAGCGTGTCAGTGACGGCAAGCCCGGGGATCGCGCCCGCATGCGCGTCGAGTTCGGCGAGAAGCCGGTCGATCACCGCGCCGGGAACGAACGGGCGCGCCGCATCGTGGATCAGGATGCGCTGCGGCGCCTCTGCGGCGAGCGCCTCCAGGCCCAGCCGCACGCTTTCCCGCCGGATGGCGCCGCCGGTGACAGGTGGCGGCAACGTCCGACTGCCGATCGCCTGGCGATACAGATCGTCCTGGCCCGCCCCGATCACCACGTGCACCGCGTCTATTGCGGGATGAGCCGACAATGCGTCGACCGCATGCGCGAGCACCGCCTTGCCGGCGATCGTCGCATACTGCTTCGGCACGGCACCGCCGGCGCGCTCGCCCTTGCCGGCGGCGACGACCAGAGCGACGGTGCTGCGGCGGCTGTCCAAGCGATCAACTTCCGGTGGAAGGCGTCGCCCCTAGCCCAGCCGGCGCGCGCTCGCCAGCGACTTTGCATCTGGCCTTCTGCCGCTTTTTTAGGCAAGGGGTGGCATGCCCCGTCTCGTTCCCATCCACGTCGGCCCGCTGCGGATCGATTGCCCGGTGATCCTGGCGCCGATGACCGGCGTCACGGACATGCCGTTCCGGCGCATCGTGCGCCGCTACGGCTCGGGCCTCAACGTCACCGAGATGATCGCCAGCCAGGCGGCGATCCGCGATACCCGTCAGTCGCTCCAGAAGGCGGCCTGGCATCGCAGCGAGGAACCGGTCTCGCTCCAGCTCGCCGGGTGCACGCCGCACGAGATGGCGGAGGCGGCGAAGCTCGGCGCTGATCGCGGCGCCGCGATCATCGACATCAACATGGGATGCCCGGTCCGCAAGATCGTCAACGGCGAAGCGGGCTCGGCGCTGATGCGCGACCTCGTCAACGCGGCCGCGATCATCAAGGCGACGGTGGCCGCGGTCGACGTGCCGGTGACGCTCAAGATGCGGATGGGCTGGGACCATGACAGCCTGAACGCGCCCGAGCTGGCCCGCATCGCCGAGGATCTCGGCGTACGGATGATCACCGTCCACGGCCGCACCCGCAACCAGATGTACAAGGGCGAGGCGGACTGGGCGTTCGTCCGCCGCGTCAAGCAGGCGGTCTCCGTCCCCGTCATCGTCAATGGCGACATCTGCGGCATCGCCGACGCCGAGCAGGCGCTCGCCTTGTCTGGCGCCGACGGAGTGATGATCGGCCGCGGCGCCTACGGCCGGCCGTGGCTGCTCGGCCAGGTGATGCGCTGGTTCGCCGCCGGCGAGCGCCGTGCCGATCCGCCGATCGACGAGCAATATGCCGTGATCGTCGAGCATTATCGCATGATGCTCGACCTCTACGGCGAGGTGACCGGCGTCAACATGGCGCGCAAGCATATCGGCTGGTACACCAAGGGTCTCGCC
>CAXTTP010000305.1:0-3541 GCA_964247195.1 uncultured Sphingomonadaceae bacterium | reverse complement strand
GCCCATCTCCCGATTGACGAGGTTGAACCAGTAGGCGCCAGGGATCGGCACGTTGATGGCCACCAGCGGCACTTTCGCCTGCTCGACCATGCGGGCAATGGAGCCGCCGATCCCTTCGATCCCGATGTACTCCAGGATCAGGTCCGGCTTGTCCTGCAGCATTAGCCGGGCATTGTTCACGCTGGTCTGCGGATCGTTGTTGTTGTTATAGCGCTTGATCCTAACCCCGGCCGTCTCCGCCGCGGCGATCAGGCCATCCCCGAACTCCTTGAACAACTCGCCCGACTCAAGAATGTTGGCGAAATCGAAGAAGTATTGCCGATCCTCGGCGTGGGCGCGTTCTGAGGCAACGTGCGCGCCGAGGGAGAGCAGCGCCAAGCGTTCCATCAGACGCCGACGCGTCAGATCACCAGCCGAGATGGACGCGCTGCCATCACCGGGCATCCTCGTGTTCGACATGCTCTCCACTCCCAAGATCGACTTGGCTCCACGCGTTCAGCCCTGCTCCCCGGAGAGCATCTCGCGCAGCCGCGCGAAGCCCACACCGAGGAGCAGGATGACCCCGGTCGCGATCTGCTGATAGAATGCCGGGATCTGCAGCAGCACCATGCCGTTCGCGATGGTGCCGAGCACCAGCACGCCGATGAGGGTTCCGGGGATGCCGCCGACGCCGCCTGCCAGCGAGGCGCCGCCCAGGACGACGGCCGCAATCGAGGTGAGGGCCGCGTCCGTCCCCACGGTGGCCGATCCCGCCAACAACTGGCTCGCGACCACAATCCCGGCGAACGCCGCAAGTGCTGCGCACAGAATGTAGACCAGGATCGTCACCAGATCGACGCGCAGGCCGGCCAGCCGGCTGGCTTCGCGGTTGCCGCCGATGGCGTAGAGCATTCGGCCGAACACCGTGAAGCGCAGAATGAGGAACGCGGCGAGGCCGAGCAGCACGAAGGCCAGCAGGTAATACGACACCCCGTTCGAGGGCTGGTCCGCGAGCACGCCGGCCGCCATGTTGGAGAACGGAATGGTCACGCCGCTCGAGAGCGAGTAGGCGCTGCCGACGCTGATCGACAGCGTGCCCAGCGTCGTGATGAGCGGGTTGATGCCGAGCTTCGTGACGATCAGCCCGTTCGCCAGACCCACGCCGCCGCCCGCCGCCACGACAACCAGGATCGCGAGGGAAACGGGTGCGCCGGCGTTGGTCAGCAACGCGAACGCGACGGCGCCGAGAGGGACGACGCCGCCGACCGACAGGTCGAACCCGCCGGAGATGATGGCGAGCGCCTGGCCGAGCGCCACGATCCCGATCACGCTGACGTTGGTCAGGATATTGAGCACGTTGGAGGCGGTCAGGAAGTCTGAACTCGCGAGCGAGAAGAAGAGGATGATGAGGACGTAGAAGGCGCCAATTCCGAGCACTTGCAGGCCGGCCCGCAGTGGCTGCCGGCGCGGGGCCGCGTGCGCCGGGCTCGCGCTGCTGGGGCGGGGCACCGTTGCCACGCCCTAGGCTGCCTTGCCGGCGGCGAGTGCGATGGCGTGGGCCTGCGTCTTGGTGCGGCCGGAAAGCTCGCCCGTGATCGAGCCGTCCCGCATGATGATCAGGCGGTGGCTGAGCAGCACCGCCTCCTCGACGTCAGAGGTGACCAGCAGCACTGCGCAGCCGTGTCGGGCGATATCTGCAAGGAAGCGGTGGATCTCGACGCGCGCCCCGACGTCGACGCCGCGCGTCGGCTCTTGAAGCACGAGGAGGCGCGGCTGCACGGCCATGCGGCTCGCGAGCAGCACCTTTTGCTGGTTGCCGCCGCTGAGTTGCCCGACCTTCTGGCTGAGGGTCCGGCAGCGCACGTCAAAAGCGCGCGCGAGGTCGAGGGCGGTCGTCTGTTCAGGGCGTCGCCGGATGACTCCCCAACGCGAGAACCTACGCAGGATCAGCAGGACGAGGTTGGCCTGGATGGGCAGCAGCAGCACAAGCCCGTCACGCTTGCGCTCCGGCGGCACGTAAGCGATGCCGGCGCGCCGGGCCGCCAGAGGGGTGGACATGATGGGTCCTTCCTGCCCGTCCAAACGCAGCGTGCCGCTGATGTCCGAACGGAGCCCTGAAAGGCCTTCCGCAATCAGTTCGGCACCGGAGCCGCGCAGCCCGTAGAGCCCGACGATCTCGCTCCGACCCACCGACAACGATATGCCGGCAAGCGGAGGGAGACCTTGGCGGGTCCATGCGCCGATCTCGGCAACGGGCCGCGTGGTGCCGACGTCGGACGAGGACTGGGCGAACTCTTCCTTCTCTTGGCCGAGCATGAAGGCGATCAACTGCGCTGGAGTCGTGTCGGAAGGCGCGACGGACGCCACGAGCTCGCCGTTGCGGAGCACCACGACGCGATCGCTGAACTGATACACCTCGTCCATGCGATGTGAGATGTAGATGACGCCCACACCCTTGTCCGTCAGGCGATCGAGCACCCCGAACAGGGCACGGCTCTCCTGCTCGCTTAAGGACGCTGTCGGCTCGTCCAGCACGATCAGCCGCGCATCTCGCGCCAGTGCCTTGATGATTTCGACGATCTGCCGATCGGCAAGCTTGAGGCTTGCCATCGGCCGGCGAACATCCAGGTCGATCCCGTAGCGCAGGCATTCCTGCTTCGCTCGCCGTTGCGATGCGGTTGCAGACGTGAAGCCGCGCCAGCTCGGCCATTGGCCGAGAAAGATGTTCTCGGCAATGCTGAGGTGAGGCACGTAGGCCAGTTCCTGCGGGATGAACGCAATCCCCGCACGGAGCGCGTCCCGCGGCGCGCGGAAGCTGACCGCCTCGCCGCGGAAGCGGATTGACCCGGCGTCCGGGCGGAGGACGCCGGCCAGCATCTTGGCGAAGGTCGACTTGCCCGCGCCGTTCTCGCCGATGATCGCAACAGCCTCTCCCGCGGCCAAGCGGAAGTCGATGCCGACGAGCACCGGATTAGGCCCGTAACTCTTGGACACGCTGACGGCCTCGAGGAGGGCGCCCTCCGACATCAGCCCTGCTCGGCTCGAAGCCGTTGTGGCGAGAACGCCTCGGCGGCGACGGCAAAACGAACGAGACCTGACGCGACGTCGACCGAACCCATCCCGATACCTCCTGTTCAGAGGCTGAGGCTGCATGGTGGATGCGTCAAGACATCGGCTCTTTTCAGGTCCCGAGTAGTGTCGCTGACGGATGTGGCGTGGTGACAGAAGTGCGAGCAGCTTTCCGGCTCGCGCGAGGAGCCTCCGCCGTCATGCCTGCATCCGACCTGGTCAACCGTTCGGGCCTGATAGACGGCACTATGCTTCGCGCTGGTGCGCCAACACTGTTGGCCGGAAGGTGCGCGCTGCCCCGCGCGTGACAGCGACGACGCGTTTGGGACAGTTGCAATGACACGAAGTCCCACCTCCAGTGCTGCCGGTGCAAGGCTGCGAGCTGGTGTCGACCAGCCGACTAGCCTGGATCATTCATGAGAGCTGACGGGCATGGGACAAGCCGCTGATGCGATGTAGGATTTGGGTGTCGACGCCAATCCCATCGGATCCC
>CAXTTP010000304.1:0-3544 GCA_964247195.1 uncultured Sphingomonadaceae bacterium | reverse complement strand
TGACGATGAAGCAGATGAAGGCGCGGCTGGCGCTCTGCTTCGGCGGCCGCATCGCCGAGCAGATCATCTACGGCGCCGACGAGCTCAACACCGGTGCGTCGAACGACATCCAGCAGGCCACCGAAATGGCCCAGTCGATGGTCATGGAATATGGCATGTCGGAGAAGCTCGGCTGGCTGCGTTACCGCGCCAATCAGGACGAGGTGTTCCTCGGCCATTCCGTATCGCGCAACCAGAACGTGTCGGAGGAGACGGCGCGCCTGATCGACCAGGAGGTCCGCCGCCTGATCGAGGAGGCCGAGGCAACCGCGCGCGGTGTGCTGACCGAGCATCTCCACGAGCTTCACCGCCTTGCCGGAGCGCTGCTCGAATATGAGACGCTGAACGGCGAGGAATCGAAGCGCATCATCGCCGGCGACGCGATCGGCCGCGATGACGGCAGCAGCCGCCGTCCGGTCGCGCTGGGTAGCGGCGGCTCGTCGATCCCCAAGAGCAAGCGTCCCGGCGGCTGGGGCGATCCGGCCCCGCAGGGAGCGTGACGACGCCCCGGTGACGGGGCGTCGGCTTCAGCCGCCTTGGCGGAGTTCGTTGGCCACGGTCAGCAGCTCGAGCGGCAATCCTTCGAGCGGCGGTAGCGCGCCCTCGATCCGTTCGGCCAGTGACGGCGCACGCGCGAGATAGTTGGCGGCGAAGTCGGCAGCCACGGTCTCGGCATGGCGGATCGCTGCGGCGTGGATGTCGCGGTACATCTTCACGAACTCGACGTTCTGGCCGCCGATGACAGCCGCGGCGCCGTGGATGCGGTCGTCGTCGGGATAATAGCCGAACCGGCGCACGAACGCCTCGCAGACGATGTTCCAGCCGGTGTGGATGAAGACGACCGGAGTCGCCAGCGCGGCGGTCGTCGCCTCCCGCTGAACCGCCACGCGCGGTGACAGCACGGCAGCGCTGATGTTGACGAATCGCTTGACGGCCGAAAGGCCGTCGAAGCGCGAGATGCTCATCTCGAGGAAGGGCAGCGACACCTTGCTCGGGCGGACCGAATGACCGCGCAGCAGCAGCACGCCAACGACCGCGGCGCCCAGCAGCGCCGAGATCGCCATCAGCACCAGCTCCTTCACGCTGCTCCTCCCGTCCGCCACATTCGCGCCCGCACAGACATGCCGCAGCACGTCGGCAGCGTCGAGCGCGTCGACAGGCTCAGCTCGAGTGGCGTGCCCCGTCGACGTTCAGCCAGCGGCCGTTGGTGATGATCACGGGATCGCCGATCTTCACCGCCGCGAACAGCCGTTTGGCGAACGGCACCGGCACGCCGATGCAGCCGTTGCTGCCCTTGCCGGCCACCACCTCGCTGCCATGGATCGACACGCCGTCGTTGGTCAGCCGCAGCATGTACGGCATCGGCGCGTCGTAGAGGTTGGAGACGTGGTCGGCATCCTTCTGGGTGATCGGGTAGACACCGAGCGGGGTCGGCTTGTCGTCGGCACCGTAGACGATGGCGGTGGTCCCGATCTCGTAGCCGCCGCGGAACGCCGAAAGCGTGCCCGCGGCGATGTCGGCCGTGATTACCATCGGCCCGGCGGGAACGCCGGCATCGTCCCAATACCATTGGCCGAGGCGGATCGGCTCGGCGACCTGCAGGACGCGCCGGACCACGAATGTCGCCTCGTCAGTTTGCTTCGGTAGGGGCGGCTTCGGGACGGGCGGCAGCGGGCGGGCTGCCGCCTGCCGCACGACCGGCGCTGCGACCGGGTGCGGCGCCGCCGCCGTCTTTGGCGCGGAGGACGCATTGGCGCTGAGCTGCATCGCCAGCGCGATCACCGCGACCGGCAGAACCAGCTTCGTGGCCGCCCGCGCGATCGTCCGTCCGGTCGTCCCCATCACCACAAACTCCCGAGTGCCGAGCCGTTGATCGCCGAAGATGCACAGCGGCGCCAGAGGCTGATTCGCGCTGTGCCGGGCCGGGACGGAGCGGCGCGGACCCGTTAATGGCGCCGGCGCGCTCCCGGATGGTTCAAGCCCAACCGGATTTGCGCTAAGGGCGCAGCCATGAAGCATGAGAGCCCCGACGCCGCAGCCCTGATCGCCGCCATGGGCAGGCGCGCCCGGACCGCGGCCGCGACCCTCGCCCGCGCGCCCACCGCGCAGAAGGCGGACGCGCTGCGCCATGCCGCCGCCGCCCTCCGCGCCGATGCGGATGCCGTGCTCGCCGCCAACGCCGACGACATGGGCCGCGCCGAACATGCCGGCCTGGGCGGCGCGCTCCTCGACCGGCTGAAGCTTACCCCGGCCCGGCTGGAGGGCGTCGCGCGCGCGCTGGAGGAGGTCGCCGGCCTGGACGACCCGGTCGGCCAGGTGATCGACCGGCGCGAGCGGCCCAACGGCCTCGTCCTCGATCGGGTACGCGTGCCGCTCGGTGTCGTCGGCATCATCTTCGAGAGCCGGCCGAACGTCACCGCTGATGCCGGCGGCCTGGCGATGATGGCCGGCAACGCCGCCATCCTGCGCGGCGGGTCCGAGGCGCGCGAATCGAACCGCGCGATCCATCGCGCGCTCGCCGCCGGCCTTGCCGCCGCCGGCCTGCCCGAGGATGCGATCCAGCTCGTGCCGGTCACCGATCGCGCCGCGGTCGGCGCGATGCTGCGGGCGGACGGGCTGATCGACATCATCGTGCCGCGCGGCGGCAAGAGCCTCGTCGCCCGCGTGCAGGAGGAAGCGCGCGTGCCGGTGCTCGCCCACCTCGACGGCCTCTGCCACACCTATATCGATGCCGCCGCCGATCCGGAGAAGGCGCGCGCGATCGTGCTCAACGCCAAGCTTCGTCGCACCGGCGTGTGCGGCGCGACCGAGACGCTGCTGGTCGACCGCGCCTATCCCGATCCCGCGCCGATCCTCGCCGCGCTCGCGGATGCCGGCTGCGAGCTGCGCGGCACGCCCGAGGTGCGGGCGATCGAGCCGCGCGCGGTTGCCGCCGACGATGCCGACTGGGATACCGAATATCTCGACGCGATCTGCTCGGTCGCGCTGGTCGACGGCCTCGGCGGGGCGGTGGCGCACATCGCCGCCCACGGATCGCACCATACCGACGCGATCGTCACCGAGGATGCCGCGACCGCCGACCGGTTCCTGGCCGAGGTCGATTCGGCGATCGTGATGTGGAACGCCTCGACCCAGTTCGCCGACGGCGGCGAGTTCGGCCTGGGCGCCGAGATCGGCATTTCGACCGGCCGCCTCCATGCCCGCGGCCCGGTCGCGCTGGAGGGACTCACGACCTACAAGTGGCTCGTGCGCGGGACCGGCCAGACGCGGCCTTGAGTCGCGTGCGGAGGATCCCCACCGGCCTGCTCGGCGGCTCGTTCAACCCGGCGCATCGCGGCCACCGGCGGATCAGCCTCGCCGCGATCCGCGCGCTCGATCTCGACGAAGTGTGGTGGCTCGTCTCCCCCGGCAATCCGCTCAAGGAGGGAGCGACGGACATGGCGCCGCTCGCCGCCCGGCTCGCTGCGGCGCGCGCGATGGCGCGGCGCGCGCCGATCCGGCCGAC
>CAXTTP010000303.1:0-3545 GCA_964247195.1 uncultured Sphingomonadaceae bacterium | reverse complement strand
CGCCCGGGCCGCGCCGCCGCAGGTGGTAGTGGCCGCGCCGGCGCCCGCGCCTACCACCACCGTCACCACCGAAACCGTCAAGCAGACCTCCGCCGCCACGCGCGTGGTGACGAAGCCGAAGGCTACGAGCCGTACCGTCCATCGTCGCACGGGCGGATCGGCGGGGGCCGTGACGGAGAAAACGACCACCACCGTCACCACCGGCACCAACTGATCGATCGTTCTAACCGGCCGGGTCCTGAACAAGGCGCCCGGCCGGGCACAGCGGCTCAGTCGCGCTCGACGCACATCGCGATGCCCATGCCGCCGCCGATGCACAGCGTGGCGAGCCCCTTCTTCGCGTCGCGACGCTGCATTTCGTAGAGCAGGGTGGTCAGCACGCGCGCGCCCGAGGCCCCGATCGGATGGCCAATCGAGATCGCGCCGCCGTTGACGTTCAGCTTGGCGGGATCGAAGCCCATTTCCTGCCCGACGGCCAATGCCTGGCTGGCGAACGCCTCATTGGCCTCCACCAGGTCGAGATCGTCGACCGTCCAGCCGGCCTTCGCCAGCGCCTTGCGCGACGCCGGCACCGGGCCGATGCCCATGATGGCGGGATCGACGCCGACGGTCGCCCAGCTGACGACGTGGGCGAGGATCGGCGATCCACGGCGCTCGGCCTCGTCGCGCGACATCAACACCAGCGCCGCGGCGCCGTCGTTGAGGCCGGAGGAATTGCCGGCGGTCACTGATCCGCCCTCGTTCCGGAAGGCGGGCTTGAGGCCAGCGAGGCTCGCCACCAGGACGCCCTCGCGGATGAACTCGTCGGCGTCGTGAACGGTATCGCCCTTGCGGCCCTTGATCGTGACCGGCGCGATCTCGGCGGCGAAACGGCCCTCGCGGCGCGCCGCCTCCGCCTTGTTCTGGGAGGCACAGGCGAAGTCGTCCTGCGCCTCGCGGCTGATCTGGTACTGCTCGGCGATATTCTCGGCGGTGACGCCCATGTGATAGCCGTTGAAGACGTCGGTCAGGCCGTCCTTGATCATCGTGTCGACGATCGGAATGTTGCCCATCTTGGTGCCGGCGCGTAGCGACTGGGCGTGCGGCGAGAGCGACATGCTCTCCTGGCCGCCGGCGACGACGATCGTCGCGTCGCCGGTCTGGATCGCCTGTGCCGCGAGCGCGACCGCGCGCAGCCCCGAGCCGCAAACCTGGTTGATGCCCCAGGCGGGCACCTCCTTCGGCAGGCCCGCCGCCATCGACGCCTGGCGGGCGGGGTTCTGGCCCTGCGCGGCGGTAAGCACCTGGCCCATGATCACTTCGGACACGTCTTCCGGCGCGACGTTCGCCTGGGCGAGTGCGGCCGAGATCGCGACGCGGCCGAGCTCGTGCGCGGGGGTCGCGGCGAAGGCGCCCAGGAAGCTGCCGACCGGCGTGCGCTTGGCGGCGGTGATGACAACGTCTGTCATGGCGGAACTCCTGCTGGTTTACGGTCGGCCGTTCTCAGGCGATGTGGGAAGCAGCCAGCCAGCGCGCCAGTGGCTCCCAGAGCATGGTGCGCGCGCGGCTGCCGACGATCATGCCGACATGGCCGAGGTCGAGGGTCAGCGGCTCGCCAAGCCGCGCCGCGCTGGCGGCGGGTACGATGCGGTCGCTCGTCGAGACGATGTCGAGCACGGGGCAGGCGATCGTCGCCGGATCGATCGTGCGGCCGGCGACCTGCCAGGCGCGGCGCCCGGAAAGATCGTCGCCGAACAAGTCGACCAGCAGCTCGCGCGCGGCGGCCAGGGTGAGCGGCGGCCCGTCGTTCGCCCAGTCCTCGAGCGCGACGAAGCCGCGGGCGGCTTCGGACTTGGGATCGAGCGCGCCGAACGCCTCGAACTTGCCAATCGTCCGGGCCGGATCGAGCTGCCAGAAGCTCGCCTGCAGCACCTCCATCGGGAGCATGCCGAGCGTATCGGCTGCCGGCGCGCTACGCGCCCACAGGTCACGCAGCGCGTTCCGCTCGGCGGTGGGAAAGCCGTCGAACCGCCAGGGTGTCGCAAGCAGCGCGATCGCCGGCGGCGGCCGCAGCGCTGCTGCTGCGATCGCCATCGTCCCGCCGAGGCAATAGCCGGCAAGGACGGCCGGCTCGCCCAGCGCGTCGAGCAGCGGCAGCAGCAGCGCCTCGACATGGCCGGCGACGCTCATTTCGCGGTCGGCGGCGGCAGGCGTCCCCCAGTCGACCAGCAGGGGATGCACGCCGTTGGCTGCGAGCCAGCGAAGCAGCGAATTGTCGGTGGCGAGATCGAGCACGTGCGGCGGATTGATCAGCGACGGTACGAACACGACCGGCGGCCCGTCGCCGCCATAATCGCGCAGGCTCGCGCGGCCGGCCTGCGCCACGATCGGCATCGGCGCGGGGCGGGGCGCGCGGGCCGCCTCCTGATAGGCGCGCAGCCCGGCTAGCGCGCGGGTCGCCCGTTCCGGCGATGCCGCAGTTTCGCTGCGCAGCAAAGCGAGGAACAAAGGCAGCGGGCGCGGCCTGTGTTGCAGTGCGGCATGCGTCGGTGCTATAGCATCTCTTTCCGAAGGAGAGGGCAGGTCCATGGCGAAATCGTCAGGCGGAACAGGTACCGTTATCATCAAGAAATACGCCAATCGCCGGCTCTACAATACCGAAACGTCGAGCTACATCACTCTCGACCATCTGGCGCTGATGACGCGCGAAGGCCGCGACTTCAAGGTAATCGACGCCAAGTCGGAGGACGACATCACCCACAACGTTCTCACCCAGATCATCATGGAAGAGGAGAATCGCGGCCAGACGATGCTGCCGGTCAGCTTCCTGAGGCAGTTGATCGCGCTCTATGGTGATTCGATGCAGTCGATGGTGCCGCAATATCTCGAAGCGTCGATGGATGCGTTCCGCCGCAACCAGACCCAGTTCCGCGCCGCCATGGAGGGCGCGTTTGCCGGCGGGCCGTTCGCGGAGATCGCCAAGCGGAACATCGAGATGTTCGAAGCGGCGACGAGCGCGTTCAAGCCCAAAGCGGGCGGCGAGGGCGGCGGCCAGCCCACGGCGCCCGCCCCGGCCAGCCGTGACGACGAGGTAAGCGCGCTCAAGGCGCAGCTCGCCGGCCTGCAGGCGCAGATCGAAAAGCTCGCGCAGTAGCCCGCCCGCGGTGGCCCGGCCTAGCGGCCGGGCTTCACGAACTTCAGCGTCATGCGGTCGCTCTCGCCGATCGCCAGATATTTGTCGCGATCCTTGTCCTTCAGCCGCAGCGTCGGCGGCAGCGTCCAGACCCCTTCCGGATAATCGGCCTTGTCCTTGGGATTGGCATTGGCCTCGGACTTGCCGGCGAGCTTGAAGCCGGCGGCGGTGGCAAGGCGGATCACCGTCGAGGTCTTGACGTAGCCGCTTTCACCCTCCTGCGCCGCCGGCCGGCTCTCGGGCAGGCGATGGTCCTCGATGCCGAGCACGCCGCCGGGCTTCAGCGCCGCATAGAAGTTGGCGAACGCCTGCCGGGCGAGCGCCCCGTCCGGCGTCAGGAAATTGTGCACTTCGCGGAAGCTCAGCACCATGT
>CAXTTP010000302.1:0-3557 GCA_964247195.1 uncultured Sphingomonadaceae bacterium | reverse complement strand
AACGTGACCGGCAGCACGTCCCGCGCCGGCCGCAGTGCGAAGCGCGCTGCGTCCCCCCCCGTCGGGACGTTCGCGACCGGCCGAAGCGCGATGCGCCGGGTCGCGCGGGCGAGATCGTCTGAGACCGCGGCCAGCCGATCGGTCCGTCGCAGCGCCGGCACCACCGCCGGCAGCCAGCGCCAGCCGCCGAGCGCGGCGTGGATCGTGGCGATCGAGCGCCGTCCCGCCGGCGCGGCATAGACCGCCGCGACATGGCCGTGGGCGTGGACCAGATCGACGCCGCGCCGCGCTACCGTTTCCTTGAGCGCCGCCGCGAAGCCGCCGTCTCGGCGATCGAGCGCGACATGATCCGCCCCCGGCGACAGCATCCGTCGGCCGGCGGGTGGTGGATCGTAGGTGACGATCAGCGGCGCGATGCCGTGTCCATGCGCCAGCGCGCAGAGGTCGACGACGGTGCGTTCCTTGCCGCCGATCTCGAGCGTCGGCAGCAGGTGCGCGACGCGGATCCGGTCGATCAGCGCGCTCCCGCCATCGCCGCGGCACGCGCGGAATAGGCGGCAAAGCTCGGCCCGTGCTTCTCGACGCGGGCGCCGCGTTCGCAATGGCAGTTCGGGCAGTTGAGCTGGAAGGCGTCGCGCGCCGCCTGGTGGTGGGCCGGCCCGTAGAGAAAGTCCGCCAGCCGCTGCTCGTGCAGGTTGCCGAGCGGGAAGGTGACGTAGCAGAGGTTCACGCTGCCGTCGGCGCCGACCCAGAGCAGCTTGCCGGCATCGCACGGCACCCGCATCGCGTCCGTCTTCAGCGCCCAGTCGGGGATCGAGGCGAGGCTCGCCGCTGTCTCGGTAAGCCGCCAAGGATCGTCCTGCTTCACCCGCAGCAGGTGCGCGGTCAGCCGCTCGAGCGGCTCGGCATCCTCGGCGCGGAACTGCAGCTCGCGCTCCGGCCCTTCCTGGAAATAGGGCAGCGAGTAATGGACGATGTCGATCTGGATGCGCGCGTCGAATCGCGTCGCCAGCGCCCGCAGCTGCTCGAATGCCTCGATCGAGGCCGAGCGGCGGCTGAGCAGGAAGTTGAACTGCAGCTCGAGCCGGTCCGGCCCGTAGGCGCGGCGCACATTCTCCAGCGATTCCATGAGCCGGCCGTAGCGGCCCGGGCGCTGGACATAGGCGTCATATTCGGCGTCGCGGCCATAATAGCCGATCGTCGCCTTGCGCAGCCCGGCCGCGTGGAGCGCGTCGATCTTGCGATCCAGCACCAGCGCGTTGGTGGTGAGATAGGCATCGATGCCGAGCCGGCCCGCGGTCTCCACCATCTTCGGCAGGTCGGGATGGAGCAGCGGCTCGCCGCCATATAGGCGCACCGACGGGATCCGCGCCGCCGCCGCATCCTCCAGCAGCCCCTCGACCAGCGCGAACGGCAGGATCGATCCGGGCATGAAGTCGCGCCCGTAGCGGCAACCCTGGCAGCGCAGGTTGCAGTGCGCGGTGATCGCGATCGTGATCTTCTGGGTGCGCGCGCGGACCAGCGCCGGCCAGCTCTGCGCCAACGTGCCGTGGAGACGCTCGCCCGAGCGGTAGAGCGCCTTCAGCGCCGGTGCCGCGGCCGGCAACTGCCGCGCGACGATCTCCCCTGCACGGCGCAGCTGCATTTGGCGACGGCCCCCCCCTTTGCGAACGGCGGAAGCTAGCGGCGCCGGTCGGCGGAAACTAGGTGAATAGATGGTTACCGCCAACCCGCCATGGGACGGCGTTGCGCGGGGGGTGCGCCCGCGCCATATGCCGGCGATGCTGAGCGACCGCGTCCTGTTCATCGATGCCGAGGCGCTGGTCGTCGACAAGCCGGCCGGGCTCGGCGTGACGGCGGGCAGGGACGGGCGTCTGAGCCTGGAGAATCACCTCGACTCGCTTCGCTTCGGCTTCCAACGCCAGCCGACCGCGGTCCACCGGCTCGATCGCGACACCAGCGGCTGCCTGCTGCTGGCGCGCAACCCGAAGGCGCATCGCCGGTTCGCCGCGGCGTTCGAGGCGGGCAGCGTCGAGAAGCTCTATCTGGCGGTGGTCGAGGGCGTGCCCGCCGCGCTTTCCGGCACGGTCGACCTCGCGCTGGACAAGGTCAGCACGCGCGAGGCCGGCTGGCGGATCGTGGCGAGCCCGCAAGGCAAGGCCGCCCGCACCCACTGGCAGCGGCTGGCGGTGGTCGGCAGCCGGGCGCTGATCGCGTTCCGGCCCGAGACTGGCCGTACCCATCAGATCCGCGTCCATGCCGCGACCGGCCTCGGCCTGCCGATCGTCGGCGATCCGATGTACGGCGCGGACGGCGCGGCGATGCTGCTCCATGCCCGCGCGCTGTCGCTGCCGCGCGCGCCCAAGGCGCCGGTCACGGCCGAGTCGCCGCTGCCGCCGGCGTTTCTGGCCGCGGGCTTCGCCGAGGATGCGCTGGATGTCGCCGCCTGACCGGCCGCCGCTGCCCGAGGCGGCGATCGAGGAGCGCTTCCTCGCCGCGACCGGACCCGGCGGGCAGAACGTCAACAAGGTCGCCACCGCCGTGCAACTCCGCGTCGACGTGTTCGCGCTGGGCCTCGCGCCCGACGTCTACCATCGGCTGAAGGCGCTCGCCGGTAGCCGGATGACCGGCGACGGCGCGATCGTCGTCACCGCGCGCCGCTTCCGCACGCGCGAGGCGAACCGGACCGACGCGCGTGACCGCATCGCCGCGCTCGTCGCCCGCGCCCACGAGCGGCCGGAGCGGCGCATCGGCACGCGGCCGAGCCGTGCGGCGAAGCGCGAACGGATGCAGGCGAAGGCGGTGCGCGGATCGGTCAAGCGCGGTCGCGGCCGGCCGGAGATGGAGTGAGCATGGACGGTTTCGCGATCGATCAGGGCGCCGACAAGCCGGCGCTCTATCGCGAGCTGGGCGGCGCGCTCGCCGCGCTGACCGCTTGCGAGACGGATGCGGTTGCCAACATGGCGAATGCGGCCGCGCTCCTCTGGCAATATCTGCCCGACCTTAACTGGGCCGGCTTCTATCGCGCCGAGGGCGACATGCTCGTGCTGGGGCCGTTCCAGGGCAAGCCGGCCTGCATCCGCATACCCTTCGGCGCGGGCGTGTGCGGGGCGGCGGCGGCGTCGCGCACGGTGCAGCGCGTCGCCGACGTCCATGCCTTTCCCGGCCACATCGCCTGCGACGCGGCGTCGGCGGCGGAGCTGGTGGTGCCGATCCTCCATGACGGGCGGCTGCTCGCCGTGCTCGACCTCGACAGTCCGCTGGTCGGCCGGTTCGACGAGGCGGATGCGGCGGGCTGCGTGGAACTCATGGCGATCCTGGCGCCTCGCCTTGCCGCCTGAACCGTTTTGAAACAAAGCGCGTAGCCGCCGGCGTGGCGCAAAACCGCGCGCAATGCTAAACGCGGCCTTTACCAACCGTCAGTTTTCGGCGGTTTTGTGCGACTTTCAGGCAGGAGCGGTTAACCATGCGAGCCCTCGGATTTTGGCGATATGCGGGGGCGATCGCGCTGATCGCCGCTGGCGCGCCGGTCGCCGCCGACTCGGGCGGTTCCGGCT
>CAXTTP010000301.1:0-3582 GCA_964247195.1 uncultured Sphingomonadaceae bacterium | reverse complement strand
CGTTTCGTGAATTGCGCAAATGCGTCGATATCCATGGTGGCCTCCATTAGCTCGCCGCGATCTTCAGCAGCCGGATCGCGCGGGGGTCCTGGACGCCGGCGCCGACGCGCCGGGTGACGTAGAACAGGACGTAGGGCTTCGAAGTGTACGGATCCCTCAACACGCGAGTGCCGATCCGATCGTTGATGACATAGCCCGCCTGGAAGTCGCCGAACGCCACCGGATAGTTGCCGGCCGCGACTGCCGGCATGTTTTCGTCGATCGTGACGGGGCGTCCGATCAGCGTCGGCGGCTGGCCGAGAATGTAGGACTCCTGCCACATGTACCGGCCGGCCGTGTCCTTTATGGTCCGGATGGCGGCGGCAGCGGCGCTCGACATGAGCCAAGTCGAATTCTGCCGGTATGGGGACGCCAGCGCGTAGAACATCGCGATCATCGCGTCCGGCATCAGCTTGTTGGCATCGCCCGATACGGTGATGTCGAGATTGCCGCCCGGATGGGCTCCAGGCTGGGCGGCCGTTACGATGGTGCCGCCGCCGTCGAGCACAGCCGCAGCAGCCGCGCCAGATTGCGCCGGGTGGGATGCGTCGCCAGCGGCAGCACCGCCGTCACCGTATTCTCGGTGAAGAGCTGGAGATTGCCCATGATGACGACGACGAAGCCGACGCTGTAGCCGAGCGCCGTCACCAGGTCCGACCAGCCGCCCTTCGGCAGCCGCAGGCTCAGGAACGTCTCGGCGAACACCGAGGCGGTGATCGCGACGCCCGCGGCGAAGCCGGAGAAAAGGAGCGACAGCGCCGGACGGTTGAGCTCCTCGTCGCCTTGCAGGCGAACGACCTCGTGGACCACGCGCGCCGATCCCGCCTTTCGCATCGCGACAGCGTTGGTCTCCTCGTCGGAGAGTTCGGACGAGGGCGTGGCGTCGTCGTCGGGGTCGTCTTCGTCGTCGGCGGCCGCCTCAGACATCCTGCGCGCTGTCGCCGCCGGTCACCTCGAAATTGGCCCCGCTCGCCATCGCCGATGCATCGGAGGCGAGGAACACCGCCATCGGCGATATGTCCTCGGCCTTCAGCCATCCGACGCGGAGCGGCACGCGCGGCGCGCGGTTGTTCCAGGTCTCGGTCTCGCTGGGGTTCTTCGGCGGATCGTCCTGCGTTTCGCCGATGACGTGGCTCCACCGCTCCGGATAGCGGGTGAGCGCGGTGTCGACGAGGCCGGGCAGGATGCAGTTCACCGTCACGCCATATTTGCCGAACTCCTCGGCCGCCGACTTCATCAGGCCGATGATCGCGTGCTTCGAGGCCGAATAGGAGGAGGCGCCGGCGGTACCGTGCTTGCCCTGCATCGACGAGACCAGGATGATCCGGCCGCTCTTCTGGCGGCAGAGCGTCGGCGCGAATGCGCGCACGGTGTTGGCGGTGCCGTTCACGTTGACGTCGATGACGTCGTACCAGTCCGTATCCTCCATCTCGAGGAGGTCCTTCCAGCGCTGGATCGCGGCGTCGGCGACGACGACGTCGATCCTCCCCAGTTCGCGCAGCGTCCGGTCGTGCGCGGCGCGGAGTTCCGCGATCTTGCGGATGTCGCCCTTGATCGCGATGCAGCGGCGGCCGTGCGCCTCGATCTGGCGCTGGGTCTCGGCAAGATCGGCGGGGGTCGCAGGCTTGGCGTTCGAGGCGGGACTGACATGGCCGGCAATGTCGAAGATCGCGATGTCGGCGCCGTTGGCGGCGAGCTCGACGGCGATCGCCCGGCCGATGCCGCGGGCGGCGCCGGTCACGAACGCGACCTTGCCATCCAGCTTGGTGTCGCGGCCGGGCGTGATCGGGCCGGCACTGCGCGGATCCTGCGGCACCTGCGCCGCCACCGAGGCGGCCAGCCCGCCCGCGGCAAGCGCTCCCGCACCGAGCAGCACGCTGCGCCTGCCCGCGTCCGCGCCCCGTGCCGTCGGTTCGTCGTCGCTCATCGATCCGATCCTTCTCGCACGTCGCGAGGCAGAACCCGCGGAAGCGCGGCAGGTTGCGGAAGGGTTTGAAAATGGCCGCTTGTCTCGTCACCGGCGCGCGGCGCCAGCTATCGTGGCGCGGGTGGCGATGCGGCGCCGGCGATGCTATCGGCTCGCGCAACTCCTCCATCGGCAGAGCATCGTGACGACAGCCCTCGACCGCATTCGCAATTTCTCGATCATCGCGCATATCGATCACGGCAAGTCGACGCTGGCCGACCGCCTGATCCAGCAGACCGGCGGGCTCAGCGCGCGCGAGATGTCCGAGCAGGTGCTCGACAACATGGACATCGAAAAGGAGCGCGGCATCACGATCAAGGCGCAGACGGTGCGCCTCAACTACACCGCCAAGGACGGGCTCACCTACGAGCTCAGCCTGATGGACACGCCCGGCCATGTCGACTTCGCCTATGAGGTGAGCCGCAGCCTCGCCGCTTGCGAGGGCGCGCTGCTGGTGGTGGACGCGGCGCAGGGGGTCGAGGCGCAGACGCTCGCCAACGTCTACCAGTCGATCGAACACGACCATGAGATCGCGCCCGTCATCAACAAGATCGACCTGCCCGCCGCCGAGGTCGACAAGGTGCGCAAGGAGATCGAGGACATCATCGGCTTGCCCGCCGACGACGCCGTCCTCACCTCCGCCAAGTCCGGCATCGGCATCGACGAGGTGCTGGAGGCGATCGTCACCCGCATCCCGCCGCCGAAGGGCGACCGCGACGCGCCGCTGAAGGCGATGCTGGTGGATAGCTGGTACGATCCGTATCTCGGCGTCGTCATCCTCGTCCGCGTGGTCGAGGGAGTGCTGAAGAAGGGCCAGCAGATCAAGTTCATGCAGCACGGCACGCTGCATCTGGTGGACCGGGTCGGCTGCATGCGGCCCAAGATCGAGCAATTGAGCGAACTGGCGGCGGGCGAGATCGGCTTCATCACCGCGCAGATCAAGGAAGTCAGCCAGACGGCGGTGGGCGACACGATCACCGATGCGAAGAAGCCGACGGCCGAGGCGCTGCCCGGGTTCAAGACGGTGCAGCCGGTGGTGTTCTGCGGCCTGTTTCCGGTGGATGCCGCCGATTTCGAGAAACTGCGCGATTCGCTCTACAAGCTGCGGCTGAACGACGCTTCGTTCAGCTTCGAGGCGGAGAGCAGCGCGGCGCTGGGCTTCGGCTTCCGCTGCGGCTTTCTGGGGCTGCTGCATCTGGAGATCATCCAGGAGCGGCTGACCCGCGAATATGACCTGGACCTCATCACCACCGCGCCCTCGGTGGTCTACAAGATCCATCTGGCGCACGGAAAGGGCGAGCTGGATCTGCACAACCCGGCCGACATGCCCGACGTGATGCAGATCGCCAGCATCGACGAGCCGTGGATCGAGGCGACGATCTACGTGCCCGACGAATATCTCGGATCGCTGCTGAAGCTGTGCCAGGACCGGCGGGGCATCCAGAAGAACCTGACCTATGTCGGCGGGCGCGCGCAGATCACCTACGAGCTGCCGCTGAACGAGGTGGTGTTCGATTTTTATGACCGGCTGAAATCGATCAGCCGGGGCTATGCCAGCTTCGACTATCACCAGATCG
>CAXTTP010000300.1:0-3582 GCA_964247195.1 uncultured Sphingomonadaceae bacterium | reverse complement strand
CCTCGGCATCGCGCCGGGCCAGCGCCGCGGCGTCGGCCGCATCGCGCCAGCGGGCGAAGATCAGCCGCCCCTCGGTAAGCCGGATGTCGGCGGAGAGCGCCCGATATCGCTCGGCCGCGCGCGCCTGCCGGCGGAGCGCGCCGGCGCGGCCCTCCATGTCGGCGATGAGTTCGTCGATCCGGCCGAGATTGGTCTCGGTCGCGCGCAGCCTCTGCTCCGCATCCTTGCGGCGGACGTGCAGCCCGGCGATGCCGGCGGCTTCCTCCAGCATCTGCCGGCGCTCCTGCGGCCGGGCGGCGATCACCGCGCCGATGCGCCCCTGGCTGACCAGCGCCGGCGAGTGGGCGCCGGTGGCGGCGTCGGCGAAGAGCAGGGCGACGTCGCGCGCCCGCACGTCCCGCCCGTCGATCCGATAGGCGGAGCCGGCACCGCGCTCGATCCGGCGGACGACCTCGACCTCGCCGCCGTCGCGCTCGGCCAGGATCGAAACCTCGGCGAAGTCGCGGGCCGGCCGGCTCGTCGTGCCGGCGAAGATCACGTCATCCATGCCGCCGCCGCGCAGCGATCGCGCGGAGCCTTCGCCCATCGCCCAGCGGATCGCCTCGAGCAGGTTCGACTTGCCGCAGCCGTTCGGGCCGACGACGCCGGTCAGCCCCGGCTCGATGCGCAGCTCAGCAGGCTCGACGAAGCTCTTGAACCCCGAAAGCTTGAGCCGCTTGATCCGCAAACCCGGCGCCCCCCGACGCTTGCGCCCTCGTTAGCCGCCGGCTGCCTTCAGCTTGGGCTCGAGCGCCTTCCAGTCATAGGTGTCCTCGGCGAGCTTGCCGTTGACGATGAAGGTCGGCGTGCCGGTCACGCCATCCTGATTGGTGCCGCGATCGCGCAGAGCGATCAGCGCGTCGATCGCCTTCTGGTCGGTCAGGCAGGCGGTCGCCTTCGCTTCAGGTAGGCCGCGGGCGCGGAAGAACTGGTCGAGGCTGCCGAGCTTGGCGATCTCCAGGAACTGCTGGTTCTGCGGCATGGCCCCGATCCGCTTGCTGTCGGCCTCGGTGATCGACTGGTACTTGACCGCCCAATTATGCTGCTCTGCATAGGTCTGCTCGATGAGCTTGAAGAAGGGCTCCGGGCCCTGGCAGCGGGCGAGCAGCGACGCTGGTATGTCGATCGCGTTCAGCACGAAGGTGCGGAACTCCCAGCTCACCGTGCCTTTGCGGACCGCGTCCTCGAGCTTGTCCGCGGACTCGTTGGCGAAGGCGGCGCAGTGCGGGCAGGTGAGCGAGGCATATTCCACAAGCTTCGCCGGCGCGTCCGGATTGCCCATGCGGAAGCCGCCCTCCGGGGTGGCGACGATCGTCGCCGTCCAGTCCTGCCCGGCCGGCGCCGCGACCGGAGCGGCCGGCGCGGTAGCGGCCGGGGTGGCGCCGGCAGCGGCATCGTCCTGCTTCTTGCCGCAGGCGGCCAGTGCCAGCACCAAGCCGGCCACCGCGAAAACCTTGCCGATCCTCATCTACCCGCCTGCTCCCGGACCATCGTCGCGGCCTGCTATGCCGTGCCCCGGCCGCCCCGTCAAAGCGATCAGCGGAGCGCCTCCTGCAGCTTCGGCTCGAGCGCCGCCCAGCTGGTGACGCCCTCGACGATCGTGCCGTTGATCAGGAAGGCGGGCGTGCCGGGGATCGCGCGCGTGCCCCAGGCTTCGGTGGCCATCGCCGACAACCGGTCCTGCTCGGCCTTGCTGGCGAGGCACGCCTTGACCCGCGCCGGCGGCAGGCCGCGCGCGGCCATGAGGCGATCGAGCCCGGCGCCGTGCGCCATCGCCGCCATCGCGTCGGCGGGCGGCAGCTTCGCCGATGCCCCCTGGTCGCTGTCCTGGAAGGCGATCGCGTCCTGCACCCAGCGGTCCTGATCCGCCAGCAACGCCTGCGCTGCCGGGAAATAGGCGCGCGGGCCGTTGCAGCGCGCCAGCAGCGTCGCGGTGATGTCGAGGCTGTCGCGGATCGCGTGCCGCACCTCCAGCGCGACCACGCCCGGCCGGACATATTTGTCGGTCAGCGGCTGGAGCGATTCGCCGACGAAGTGCGCGCAGTGGCTGCACGTCATCGACAGATATTCGACGAGCCGGACCTTGGCCTTCGGATTGCCGAGCACGAACGCGCCATCCGGGGTGACGCTCGCGATCCTCGCCCAGTCACGCACTGCGGGCGCGGGCGCGGGCCGGGCCAATGCGGCGCCGGCCTGCAGCGCGATCGCGGCCGAGGCGATCGCGGCGGCCATGCGGAGGCTTCTCATCTGATCTTCCCCTTCACCTCGATCCGCAACACGGGCGCCGCCTCCGCTGCGGCGAGCGCGCCGGCCAGCCCCTCCAGGCAGGCGCGCAGCTCGGGATCGGCGATGGCGCGAAGGCTTTCGCCGAGCTCGATCGAGGGCGGCGCCGGCGGCGGCACCGCGCGCCGCGCCCGCGGCCGCGCGACGGCACCCTGGCGGATCACGATCCGCGCGACCGCGGCATAGCCGAAGAAACGGTTGACCCGCTCGATGATCGCCGGCGCGACGTGCTGGAGCATCGGCGCATGGGCGCCGTCGACGGCAAGCGTCAGCACGCCGTCGGCGCGCTTGGCCGGCGGGAAGCGGATCGATTCGGGGGTCGAGACCTCCGCATAGCGCGGCCCGACGATCTCCGGCCAGCGGCTGACCACCGACGACTGAACGAAGCCGAAGCGGCGGAACGCGGCGCCGCCCACCGCCGGCACGATCTCCGACAGCTGCCGCGCGCGGCCACCGCGGGAGCGCTCCGGCGGATTTCCTCTGCTCTTCCGTTCCGTCATCGCCTGCTCCATGCCATAGCGGCCTATGCCCGTCGATGCCGCAACCGCGCTTCTCGCCTGGTACGACGCGCACGCCCGGACGCTGCCGTGGCGCGCGCCGCCCGGCGCGCCGGCGACCGATCCTTATCGGGTGTGGCTGTCCGAGATCATGCTCCAGCAGACCAGCGTGGCAGCGGTGCGCGGCTATTTCGATCGCTTCACCCGCGCCTGGCCGACGGTCGAGGCGCTTGCCGCCGCCGACGAGGGCGCGGTGATGGCGGCCTGGGCGGGGCTCGGCTATTATGCCCGCGCGCGCAACCTGGTTGCCTGCGCACGGGCCGTCACGGCGGCGGGCGGCTTTCCGACCGAGGAAGCGGGCCTGCGCGCGCTGCCCGGCATCGGCGGCTACACCGCCGCCGCGATCGCCGCGATCGCTTTCGGCCGGCGGACGGTGGTGGTCGATGCCAATGTCGAGCGCGTCGTCGCCCGGCTGTTCGCGATCGCGACGCCGCTACCGGCTGCCCGGCGCAGCATCCATGCCCATGCCGGGTCGATCACGCCCGCCGCCCGGGCCGGCGACTTCGCGCAGGCGATGATGGATCTCGGCGCCACCATCTGCACGCCGCGCGCGCCGGCCTGCGCGATCTGTCCGCTGCGCGAGCACTGCCTCGCCGTCCGCACCGGCGCGCCCGATGCCTTTCCGGTGAAGCCGGTGAAGGCGGCGCGCCCGCTCCGCCGCGGCACCGCCTTCTGGGCGACGCGGGACGGCGCAGTGCTGCTG
>CAXTTP010000299.1:0-3603 GCA_964247195.1 uncultured Sphingomonadaceae bacterium | reverse complement strand
GCATAATGATGCTGCACGTCGAGCACGGCGGCGCCGATCACCGCGGCATCGAGGAAGCCGAGACCCGTCGCCCGGTCCTCGCCGCCGAGCCGCACCAGCCCGAACGCGCTCAGCCGGCTCTGCTCGGCGGGCGGCAGCGGCATCCAGGTCGGCTCGGCCTCGATCACGCGCAGCGGCAGGCGGGTGATCTGACGGAGCGCCGTCTCGAGCCCTGCGGCGCTGCGCCGCATGTCGCCGAGCCGGCCGGCGAGCGGCACCAGCAGCCCGTCGTCGAACGGCAGCCGGTCCCGGCTCGCCGGCGTCGCGAAACCCGCCAGCGCGAGGAGCGCGCCGGTCATCGGATCGTCGCCGGTGCGCTCCTCGCGCTCGAACGCGACCAGCCAGTTATATTTGCGGAAGGCGCGATAGAAAAAGGAGAGCGCGCGATGGTCGAAGATGTTGAGGAAGCTTGCGAACGAGCGATCGCGCAGCCGTCGCCGCTGCAGCTGCACCTCGCTGTAGAAGGGCGGCAGCGCCGGCGTCGCGCCGGCGAGCCCGAGCACGTTGGCGGTGATCCGCACCTGCCCGTCCCCGTCGGCGGCGATTTCGGCGATGTCGTTCGCCGGGAGCGTCATGCGGTCGGACGCGACGAAGCGCAGCGGCTCCTCGGGGGCGGGCGTGTCGCTGCCGATCTCGCGCGCCGGACCCGGCCACGCGCGGCGTCGGCTGGCGAGCTCGACCAGGCGCGCCGCCTGCGGCAGTCCGGTCGCCGCGGCATGCCGGCGCAGGCGCTCGATCGCCCTCATACCAGCGCGCGATCGCCGACGCGCGGCGTCCACGTCTTCCACACTCCGGACTCGCGCCGCAGCTTCACCGACAAGCGGACGAAGCTGTTGAGCGCGCAGGCGGTGGCGAGGAAGCGCTCCACCACCGCACACAGCAGGAAGGAACCCGATCCCGACAGGCGATCGTCGTCGATCTCCAGCGTCACGTCGACGCCGGCGCAGAGCGCGGTATGACCCTTGAGGCGCATCCGCGCCACGCCCGGCGCGGCGCTGACCCCGACGAGGCGCTCGCGCAGGTGGGCGCTCTCGGGCGTGTCGGTGACGTCGTAGAGCGCCAGCACCTCGCGCAGCGCCTGCCCGCCGGCCTTGCCGCCGGCGAGGCTGAGATGATTGAGCGAGAGCTGGCCGATCAGCTTCCACACCGCCGCCCGCCGTCGCGACGGTCGGCGCGTCGGTGTCGGCTTGGTCAGCGCAGCGACGCCGGCCAGTCCGGGTATCTGATCGGCCAGCGCCAGCGACGGCCGGCCGCCGCCGAACGGCAGCCGGGTCGGCAGGTCGCGGTTGGTGGCGAGCACGCGCGCCGACGCCACCGTCGTGTCGTCTGCGAGCAGCGTGCCGTCGAGATCGGCGATCGACAGGAACACGTCGTCGCCACCGCCCGGGTTGAAGCTCGACCGCCGCGCGGTGGCGTGGAAGAAGCGCCCCATCCGTCCGCTCGGCCGGTCCACCGAATAGAGCGACGGCGCGGCCCGGCGCTCGCCGGTGCCGTCCTGCAGCAGGACCTCGCGCACCGAATGCACCTCGATCGCATCCTCACGCCGCGCATCGGGGATGATGCGATATTCGATGCGGGTCTGGTCGAGCTGGATCGGCTCGGCGTCCATCTCGAACAGGTTGAGCGCGGGCGTCGCGAACAGGTCGAAATCGTCTGCACGCACCACCCGCTCGAGCTCCGGCGAGAGCTTGTCGAAATAGAAGAACAGCTCCACCGCGGGACCGGTCAGGTCCAGCGTCCGCGCCGCGAGCCCGCTCACTTCGAAGAACAGGTGCTTCTGCGGATAGGAGAAGTGCTCCTGCACGCCGGCGTAAGCGAGCGAGGCGACATCGGTCTGCGGCAGCAGCAGCTCGCCGGCCTCCAGCCCCATCAGCCTCAAGGCGGTCGGCGGCAGCAGCACGGCGCGCGGATCGTCCGGCCCGGTGCCGACGCCGATGCCGAGCAGGTTGACGCCAAGCTGCTCGACCAGGATCTGCGCGCGCCGCGCATCCGATCGGATGAACAGGCGCAGCGTGTCGAGACCGATCCCGGCCAGCTCGACCTCCGGCGTGCTGCCGGCGAGGCTGATCCGCAGCACGCCCTTGGCCTGGTGGAGCCCCAGCGCCGGCGCATCGAGCGGCAGGCCGCCCATGGCCGCGGCGGTGAGCCGCAGCGGCAGCAGCATCGTGTCCCAGCAGAGCCGGTAGCGGCACGGCTCGCCATTGACCGGCTCGGTCGTCACCATCGTGCCCTTCGGCACCAGGGTCGGCTTGTCGAGCTCGGCCGAGGGCTCGAGGTGGGCAACGAAGAAGGACGGCACCGGCTGAATGAGATGCGGATAGAGCGTCAGCAGCATCGCATCCGACAGCTCGGGAAACTCGTCGTCGATCTTGTGCCGGAGCCTGGCGTTCATGAACGCGACCGATTCGATCAGCCGGCCGATATGCGGATCCTCGACCGCCTCGCGGGTGAGGCGCAGGCGCGACGCGATCTTGGGATGCGCATCGGCGAAGGCGCCGGCCGAATTGCGCAGGAAGGCGAGCTCGCGCTGATAATATTGGATGAGATCGTCGATCATGGCTGCCGCTAGCGTGCGAGGTTGACGGCGATGGCGCGATCGCTCGGCCGCAGCCGGGCGTCGTAGGTCACCGCTTCCTCATATTCGGCGAAGCGGAGCACGGCGGTGATGCGGAAGCGCACGCCGGTCGAGGTCGGCGCGCCGTCCACCTCCACCTCGACCCGCGCCAGCCGCGGCTCGTAGGTGCGAATGCAGGTGGCGATCATCCGCCGGATCCGTTCGCGCACCGCCGCGGTTCCGAAATCCTCGGTGCTGAGATCGGGCAGGCCGAAGCCGACGACGGTATCGGCGATCTCCGGCACGCGCGTCATCCAGGGGGCATTGGGCCGCTTGCCGTTGAGGAGGCCCTCGAGGTCGCGGCGCAGCCCGAGCTTGAGCCGGGCGAACGCGGCCTCCTCGTCCTCGGCCGGCTCCTGCGCGTCGTCGGGCGCATCGTCCAGCAGGCGATCGAACAGCGACAGCGGCAAATTGCCCGCGGCCATGTCAGGCACCCATCTGCCGGCCGATTTCGGTGGTTAGCCGGAACTCGGATGCGATCTGGTCGAGCTGGTAATGCGGCCGGATCGCGATCTCGCATGCATAGGTGCCGGGCTTGCCGACCACATCCTCCACCGTCACCAGCGCCTGCCGCAGCGGATATTTGACGCGCATCTCCGGGCTCGCATCGTCGTTGCCGGTCACGAAGTTCGACAGCCAGGACTGCAACAGCCGCTGGCACTGGTCGGCATCCGTATATTTGCCGACCCAGTCGCGCGCGATCACCTTCACATAATGGGCGAAGCGGCAGACGCACATGATGTAGTTGAGCATCGCCCCCATCTTCGCGTTCATCCGCGCCGCCTCGCTGTCGTAATTGGGCGGCCGGTGGAGGCTCGGCAGGTTGAGGAAGGCGACCGTGCCGGTGAGGTGAAGCTGGCGCAGGCAGACGAAGCCGGCGGCGTTGAGTGCCACCTCCTGCTCCTCGGAGATCGCATTCTCGGTGGCGAAGCGCGCGACCACACCAGACC
>CAXTTP010000298.1:0-3610 GCA_964247195.1 uncultured Sphingomonadaceae bacterium | reverse complement strand
CATCCCGTCCGAATCGATGATGCCGACGCTGATCAAGGGCGATCGGCTGGTCGTCTCCAAATATCCCTATGGCTGGTCCTACGTCTCGCCCAGCTTTCACGTGCTGCCGTTCATTCACGGCCGGCTGCTGGGCAACCTGCCGCACCGCGGCGACATCGTCATCCTCAAGCCGCCGACGAGCAATTCCGACTACATCAAGCGCGTGATCGGCCTGCCCGGCGACCGGCTGGCGGTGCGCGGCGGCACGGTGATCCTGAACGGCGTGCCGGTGAAGCGCGAATTCCTGCCGCCGGTGATGATCCCGGTCGACGAGAACGCGCCGTGCGACGAGGACAAGCTGCCCGGCCAGCGCACCACCGGCAAGGACGGCAAGCTCTATTGCCAGCTGCCGCTGGTGCGCGAGACGTTGCCGGGCGGGGTCCGCTTCGACACCATCGATCTCGGCTACAACCCGCAGGTCGACGACTATCCGGAAATCACGATCCCGCCGGACCGGGTGTTCGTCATGGGCGACAATCGCGACCAGTCCGCCGACAGCCGCGTACCCGCCGAGGCGATGGGCCTGGGCGGGCCGGTGCCGTTCGAGAATATCGGCGGTCGCGCCGAGTTCATCACCTTTTCGCTCGACGGCAGCTCGAGGCTCTGGAATCCGTTGAGCTGGTTCACCGCGATGCGCGGCCACCGCGCCTTCACCAACCTCCACCCGGAGCATGTGGCGGCGAAGTGAGCGACGATCCCGTCGCCTCGCCCGGCCGCCATCCCGGTCATGTCGAGGCGCCGGGCCCGGCCGACTTCCGCGACCCGCTGACGCTGCGCGAACTCCACCGCGCCAGCGTCTGGTTCGGGCTGGCGATCGCGATCGCGCTGGTGGCGCTGCTCGCCCAGCCGCTGCTGCTGATCTTCGGCGGCCTCGTCTTCGCCGCGATCCTCGACGGCGGCACCCGGCTGCTGGGCCGCGTGCTCCCCGTCCGCCGCGGCTGGCGGCTGGCGATCGTCTGCCTCGCCGGGCTCGGCTTCCTGCTCTGGACCTTCTATTATGCCGGCAGCCAGCTCGCCGCGCAGGCGCAGGGGCTGCAGGCGACGGTGCAGGCGCAGGTCGCGCGGCTGATCGGGCTCGCGCAGGCGCATGGCTGGATCGGCCAGGGCAATCAGGCGGCCGCGATCGGCCGGCAGCTGATGGGCTCGATGGGCAAGGTCTATGCCGCGCTCGGCAGCGTGTTCGGCGCGCTCTCCAGCCTGGCGATGATCGCCGTCATCGGCATCTTCGTCGCGGTCGAGCCGCGGCTGTACGAGCGTGGCTTCGCATGGCTGTTCCCGATGGGCCGGCGCGACGAACTCTACCGGGTGTCGTCGCGAATGGGGCGGACGCTGCGGCACCTGATGGCCGGTCGCCTGCTCGGCATGGCGGTGGAGGGAGTCGGCACCGGCGTCCTGCTGATGGCGGGCGGGGTGCCGATGGCGGCGCTGCTCGGCATCCTCACCGGCCTGTTCGCCTTCCTTCCCAATATTGGCGCGATCGTGTCGGGCGCGCTGATCGTGCTGGTCGGCTTCTCGGCGGGCGTGAACACCGGCCTCTGGGCGGTAGCGGTCTATCTGGCGGTGCAGACCGTCGACGGCTATCTGATCGTGCCGGCGGTGGCCAAGCGTTCGGTCGATCTCGCGCCAGCGCTGGTGCTCGGTGCGCAGGTGCTGGCCGGGGCGCTGTTCGGCATCCTCGGCCTCGCGCTCGCAGACCCGATGGTGGCGATGATCAAGGTGCTGCTGGAAGCGCGGTCCGAAAATGCCGCGGACGGCGCCAAGGCCGCCGCGGGCGACTGACTTCGCGCCTACTGCCCGGTCGGCATCCCGCTCATGCCGCCGATCGCGCCGTGCGGCGCGTTCATGCCCTCGACCTGGCCCATGCCGGGTTGGGCGGCGGGGCGCGCCGCGATCTCGAGCAAATCCACGTCGAAGATGAGCAGCGCGTTCGGCGGGATCACGCCGTCGCCGGCGCCCTGTGCGCCGTAGCCGAGGCTTGGCGGGATCCAGAAGCGGTACCTGGCGCCCTTGTTCATAAGTTGCAGGCCCTCGACCCAGCCGGGGATCAGGCCGCCGACCGGCAGCGTCGCCGGGCCGCCATGGGTGGCGCTGGCATCGAAGCTCTTGCCGCTCGCGAGCTTGCCGTCATAGTTGACGAGGACAACGTCCTGCGCGGTCGGGCGCGGGCCGCTGCCTTCGCGGATCACCTGATATTCGAGCCCCGACGGCGTCGTCACCACGCCCGAGCGCTTCGCGTTGGCGGCGAGGAATGCTTCTGCCGGCTGCGCCATCGCGACCTGCGCCTCGGTGCCCTTCCAGGCGAGCAGCAAGGCGGCGAGGATCAGCACGGCGATACCGATCCACAGCATGATCAGGCCGGACCGCCGGATCGGGCGCAGCGGAACGGCGGTTACGGACGACATCTGGGCGGGCTCGCTACGCTTGAGGAACGACGGAGGCGCGGCTCAGCGTGCGCCGTCGCGCTCCATCCGCTTGCGCTCCAACTTGCGGGCGCGGCGGATCGCGGCGGCACGCTCTCGCGCGCGCTTCTCGGACGGCTTTTCGTAATGACGACGCAGCTTCATCTCGCGGTACACGCCCTCGCGCTGCAGCTTCTTCTTGAGCGCGCGAAGAGCCTGATCGACATTATTGTCGCGAACGATGATCTGCATAAACCCGTCTATCTCCAGTCCCGATGTGCACGGCAGGGGCGCACACGCAAAGCTTCGCTACGGGCGCTGGTCCCGCTGCGGCAAGCGGCTCCGTTAGCAGCGTTGGAGCGAGTCTTCAACCCGCACCCGCCGATTCGGAGGGGGCGGTCCGCCCGAACAGCCGGCCATAGGCCCAGCCGATCGCGATCAGGGTTATTCCGAGGCCGAGGAAGGAGGCGATCCGCAGCAATCCCCCGAGCGCCGCGGCGTCGATCAGGAACACCTTCAGCACCATCAGCGTGAGCAGGCCGAGGCCGGCGATCCTGAGCGCGCCATCCTGCAGCCACGCGCCGCGCGCGAACAGTGCCACCGCGAGCAGCACGCCGCCGGCGGAATAGCCGTAGAATTCGGGGCGGCCGACCGGTCCGGAGACGAGCAGGCTGCCGTGGAATGCCTGCCGCACCACCAGCAGCGTGCCGGCCGCCGCGACCGCGACCAGTGCGGCCAGCGCCAGCATGCGGCCCCGCCCGGGCGGCTCGGCCCGCCACGCGCGCTCGATCCACAGCAACGCCGCCGCGAAGTGCAGCGCGACGAGGTTGGCGAACGGCCATGGGCCGACCGCCTGCTCGACGAAGGCGGGGTTGCAGACGACGAGATCGAGCCACAGCAGCCGCGCGACCGCGATCAGGGTGAGCGCGCGCGCCGTCCGCGCCCAGGCCGGCCCAAGCCGCGTTACCGCCCAGCCGCAGGCGAAGATCGCCTGGGTGAGGAGTGCACGTTCCAGAAAGCCATGAGCGACGAAGCCCGCCTCGGTCCGGATCGCGAACACCTGCTTCCACAGCACATAGGCGCCGCAGGCCGCGGCGGCGCCAGCGCCGGCGAGCAGCAGGCGGCGATCCGACTCGGCTGCGGCGGAGAAGCGCCAGCCGGCGAGCGCCACC
>CAXTTP010000297.1:0-3654 GCA_964247195.1 uncultured Sphingomonadaceae bacterium | reverse complement strand
CCTGCTTCCGGCGCTCGTACTCGAGGACGCGGTCGGCGCCGATCGGCTGGCCGGGCTGCCCGGCCGACGACGGCAGCGGATCGGTGCTCCGCGTCGCCGATGCCGGGCTCGCGATCGATGCGGCGGCGAGCGGCTTCGGGCGGGCCTGCGTGCCGGCCCTGCTCGCCGCCGGCGACGTCGCGGCGGGGCGGGTCGCCGCGCTCGGCACGCGCGACGTGGGGCTCGGCTATTGGCTGATCGCGCCGCTGCCGCAGTGGCGCCAGAAGAAAGTCCGCGCGCTGGTCGCGGCGCTTACCGCCGCCTGACCGGACTTCCGGCGAACCTCAGGCGTCGATCGCTTCCTCGTCGACACTCGCCGCGTTCGCCTGGATGAAGGCGAAGCGATGCTCGGGATTGCGGCCCATCAGCCGGTCGACGAGATCGCGCACGCCGGCGCGTTCCTCATATTCCTGCGGCAGCGTGATGCGCAGCATCGAGCGGGTCTTGGGGTCCATCGTCGTTTCGCGGAGCTGCTGCGGGTTCATCTCGCCGAGCCCCTTGAACCGCGCCACCTCGACCTTCCGGCCCTTGAACTCGGTACGTTCCAGCTCGGCGCGGTGGGCGTCGTCGCGGGCGTAGAGGCTCTTCGCGCCCGCCGTCAGCCGGTAGAGCGGCGGCTGGGCGAGGAATAGGTGACCGTGCTTCACGATGTCGGCCATCTCCTGGAAGAAGAAGGTCATCAGCAAGGTCGCGATATGCGCTCCGTCGACGTCGGCGTCGGTCATGATGACGATGCGCTCGTAGCGGAGCGCGGCGGCGTCGCAACGATCGCGCACGCCGCAGCCCAGCGCCAGGGTGAGATCGGCGATCTCGCTGTTGGCACGCACCTTGTCGGCGGAAGCGGACGCCACGTTCAGGATCTTGCCGCGGATCGGCAGCACCGCCTGGGTCTTGCGGTCGCGCGCCTGCTTGGCCGACCCGCCGGCCGAATCGCCCTCGACGATGAACAGCTCGGTGCCGGCGGGATCGTCGTTGGCGCAGTCGGTGAGCTTGCCGGGGAGGCGGAGCTTGCGGGCGCTGGTCGCGGTTTTGCGCTTGACCTCTCGCTCGGCCTTGCGGCGGAGCCGATCGTCCATCTTCTCGAGCATGAAGCCGAGCAGCGCCTTGCCCCGGTTCATGTCGTCGGTGAGGAAATGGTCGAAATGGTCCTTGACCGCATTCTCGACCAGCCGCGCCGCCTCCGGGCTGGTCAGCCGATCCTTGGTCTGGCTCTGGAACTGGGGATCGCGGATGAAGACCGAGAGCATCAGCTCGGCGCCGTTCATCACGTCCTCGGCGCTGACGTCCTTGGCCTTCTTCTGCCCGACGAGATCGGCGAAGCCGCGCATGCCCTTGACGAGGGCGGCGCGCAGGCCCGCCTCATGGGTGCCGCCATCGGGGGTGGGAATGGTGTTGCAATAATAGCTATACGATCCGTCGGACCATAGCGGCCAGGCGACCGCCCATTCGACCCGGCCCTGGCCGTTCGGGAATTCCTGCGCGCCCGAGAAGAAGCTGGCAGTGGCGCATTCGCGATCCCCGATCTGCTCGCGCAGGTGATCGGAGAGGCCGCCGGGGAACTGGAATACCGCCTCGGCCGGCGTGTCGTCGCCGATCAGGCCCGGCTCGCAGCGCCAGCGGATCTCGACGCCCGCATAGAGATAGGCTTTGGAGCGGGCGAGCCGGTAGAGCCGCGCCGGCTTGAAACGCAGCGCATCGCCGAAGATCTCGTCGTCGGGGGTAAAGGCGACGCTGGTGCCGCGCCGGTTCGGCGCCGCGCCGACATGGGCCAGCGGCGAGGTGGCCAAGCCCCGCACGAAGGTCTGGCGGTAGAGCTCGCGATTGCGCGCGACCTCGATGACCGTGTCGGAGGAGAGCGCGTTGACGACGCTGATGCCAACGCCGTGGAGGCCGCCGCTGGTCGCATAAGCCTTGTCGCTGAACTTGCCGCCGGAAGGCAGCGTGGTGAGGATCACCTCCAGCGCCGACTTGTCCGGGAATTTGGGATGGGGATCGACCGGGATGCCGCGGCCATTGTCGACGACCGTTAGCCGGTTGCCCGCTTCCAGCGTCACCTCGATACGGCTGGCATGGCCGGCTACCGCTTCGTCCATCGCATTGTCGAGCACCTCGGCGGCGAGGTGGTGGAGCGCGCGTTCGTCGGTGCCGCCGACATACATGCCCGGCCGCCGGCGAACCGGCTCCAGGCCCTCCAGCACCTCGATCGAGGAAGCGTCGTAGCTGCCCTGAACGGCGGCGCGAGAGGCGAAGAGGTCGTCGGCCATGCAAAGCGGTTAATCAATGTTACGGCGTTGCGCCAGCGGCGCAGGTCGCCGGCGGCCTAGCCTCAGCGGACACGCGGGCCGCCGAAGGGCAAAGGTGGCGGCGGCCGGCGGTCGCGGCGGGGCAGCTGCGCCTGATAGGCGACCGAGCAATGGTCTAGGCAATAGGGGAAGCCCGGGTTGATCGGCTGGCCGCAGAAATGGAAATCGGGCTCGCCGGGATGGCCGAGCGGCCATTTGCAGATCTTGTCGTTGAGATCGAGCAGGCCGGTCTTGCCGGCGATCTCGGCATTCGGCCGGGCCGGCACCAGCCGACGCGGCGGAGCCGGCGTGATCGGCGGCTGCTGGTCGCCAGGTCCCTGGCGCTGGAAGCCTCCGGGTCCGATCGAGCGCACCATCGGCTGCGGCGGCTGCGGCACCGGCGCGACGGCGACGGCGGGCGCCTCGGGGACGGCAGCCTCGGGCTCCTGCTCCTCGACGGGCGGTGCGACGGGCGCCTCCTCGAACGGCGATTCGGCGGTGGGCGCCGCTTCGTTCGAACGGACCGGCGACGGCCGCGATTGCAGGCCGAGCCGATGCGCCTTGCCGATCACCGCGTTGCGGCTCACGCCGCCGAGCTCGTCGGCGATCTGGCTCGCGGTCATCCCCTGTTCCCAAAGGCGCTTCAGCTGATCGATGCGTTCGTCGGTCCAGGACATGCTTGCTTCCTCGGGCGTCTTCGCGCCGCTTGCGGGCGCGGCCGGCAGTCGATAGGCGCTGGGCCCATGACCGACCGGCCATCAAATGTAACGCTGCCCGCCCCCGGCGTGCCGGTGCTCCCGATCGTCAATTGGGGGGGATTGCGCACGCTCTATGTGAAGGAGGTGCGCCGTTTCTTCAAGGTGCAGCTGCAGACGATCTGGGCGCCGGCGATCACCACGCTGCTGTTCCTGGTGATCTTCACCGTCGCGCTGGGCCGCGGCGGCCACACGGTCATGGGCACGCCGTTCGCCAATTTCATCGCGCCCGGCCTGATCGTCATGGGCATGATGCAGAACGCCTTCGCCAATGCGAGCTTCGCGCTGATGGTCGGCAAGATCCAGGGAACGATCGTCGACTTCCTGATGCCGCCCTTGTCCACCGGTGAGCTGCTGAGCGCGATGATCGCGGCGGCGGTGACGCGGGCCGTGCTGGTCGGCGCGGCGGTGTGGGTGGCGATGCTGCTGTGGCCGGGCGTGCATGTCATGCCCCGGCATCTGTGGGCGGTCGTCTGGTTCGGGTTGATGGGATCGGCCCTGCTCTCGTTCCTGGGCATCCTCACCTCGATCTGGGCCGAGAAGTTCGATCATGCCGCGGCGGTCACGAACTTCGTCGT
>CAXTTP010000296.1:0-3662 GCA_964247195.1 uncultured Sphingomonadaceae bacterium | reverse complement strand
GGCTGTGGCTGATCGTCGCGGGCGGCGGCGCGCGGCTGTGGCGCGCCGGCGCCGGCGGCAGGTTCGACGAAGTGCCTCTGATATTGCGCTGAACGACGGTTGCATCGCGCTGCCCCAGCCGCCAGAAGGGCGCCCCGCGTGACCCAAGGAGGGCGCGACCGACATGACGATGAGTGCCGTCGATTTCGCCAGCCTGCTCTGCTCGCGGCTATGCCATGATCTCCTGAGCCCGGTAGGCGCGCTCAACAACGGCGTCGAGCTCCTCGCCGACGAGCAGGATCCGGAGATGCGCGCGCGCTGTCTCGACTTGCTCGCCGAGAGCGCGCGCGCGTCCGCCAACAAGCTCAAATTCTTCCGCCTGGCGTTCGGCGCGGCCGGCGGCTTCGGCGAGGTCGTCGACGTGCGCGAGGCGAGGACGGCGATCGAGGGGCTGCTTGGCGGCCGCATCGAGCTCGGCTGGATGGTGTCCGAGCCGGCGCTTCCCAAGACCGCGATCAAGGTGCTCCTCAACCTCTCGCTGATCGCGGCCGATGCGCTGGTACGCGGCGGCCGGCTCGACGTCGGCGCCGAAAGCGGCGAGATCGTGATCCGCGCCGAGGGGCCGCGCCTCGTCCTCGATCCCGAGCTGCGCGCGGCGCTGGTCGGCGAGATCGACGCCGACACGCTCACGCCCCGCGCCGCGGCGGCGTGGCTCGTCCACCGCCTCGTTGCCGAGCAGGGCGGCCAGGTCATGGTCTCGACCGAGGAGGAGGGCGTGCTGCTCTGCGGGGCGACGCTCGCGGCGTGACAAAACGCCGCCGCGCGAACCATCTCTTTACCATCCGCGTGACAATGCCGGACCGGGAACTTGGCCCCGGGGGGAACGCGTCCGGATGGACGATCTTAGGAGCGACTTCATCGCGGAGACCCGCGAGATGCTGGACGCCATCGCCGGCGAACTCGTCGCATGGGAGGCAAACCCCTGCGATCGCGCCCGCCTCGATGCGATCTTTCGCTTCGTCCATTCCGTCAAGGGCAGCTGCGGCTTCCTCGACCTGCCGCGGCTCGCGCGGCTCAGCCATGCTGCCGAGGACGTGCTGGCCGAGGTCCGCGCCGGCAAGCGCCAGCCGGATGCGGCGCTTGTCAGCGCCGTGCTCGGCATCGTCGATCGGATCGGCGAGCTCGCCCAGGCGGTCGGATCTGGCGAGAGCCTGCCGGCCGACGAAGACCGGACGCTGATCGCAGCGCTGCGGCCCGGCGGCGTGGGGCCGGCACCCCCGCCTGCCGGATGCCATCCCCCGCGCAGCCAGACACGCACCGTGCGCCTGCCGGTCGAGTTGCTCGACCGGATCATGGGCGGCGTCTCCGATCTCGTCCAGGCGCGTGACGCGCTGGCGCTGCGGCTCGGCGCGAGCGGCCTCGACATCGCCACCGGCGAGGCGCTGGCCCGGCTCTCCACCAGCGTTGCCGAGCTGCAGGAGGCGATCACGCGCACCCGCGTCCAGCGCCTCGACCAGCTTTTCGCCGCGCTGCCCCGGATGGTGCGCGACCTGTCGGCCAACCTCGGACGGTCGGTCCTGCTGGAGGTGGAGGGCGGCGATGTCGAACTCGACCGCGAGATGATCGAAGCGATCCGCGATCCGATCACGCACCTCATCCGCAACGCCATCGACCATGGCATCGAGCCGCCGGACGAGCGCCGCGTCGCGGGCAAGCCGCCCATCGGATCGCTCCGCGTCGTCGCGCGGGCGCTCTGCGACGAGATCCTGATCGACACGATCGACGACGGCCGCGGCATCGATGCCGACCGCCTCGTCGCACGCGCCGTCGATACCGGCTTGCTGTCGGCCGCCGCCGCCGCCGGGCTCCCGCTGGAGCGCAAGCTGGCGCTGATGTTCGAACCCGGCGTGTCGACCGCGCGCGCCGTCACCGACATATCCGGACGCGGCGTCGGCATGGATGTCGTCCACGCCAATGTCGAACGCATCGGTGGCGTCACCGAGGTCGAGAGCCGGCCGGGCGCCGGCACCCGGATCCGCCTGCGGGTGCCGCTCAAGCAGGCCACGGCCGCCGGTGCCGTTCCGCCCCTGGTGGCCGCGCCGGTGCCCCGGAGCGCGTGCTGCCGTTAACCCGGCGCTTACGCGCAGCGGCTAACACCGGCGCGGCTATTGGGGGTCATGACAGCGCCGATGAAGACTTGTCTGGTGGTCGACGATTCGAAGGTGATCCGGAAGGTCGCCCGCCGCATTCTCGAGACGCTCGACTTCACCGTCGACGAGGCCGGCGATGGCCGGGAGGCGCTCGCCCGCTGCCGCGCGCAGGTGCCCGACGTCGTGCTGCTCGACTGGAACATGCCGGTCATGACCGGGATGGAGTTCCTCCGCGCAATCCGCCGCGCCGATCTGCCGCAGCGCCCGAAGATCGTGTTCTGCACCACCGAGAGCGACTTTTCGCAGATCCGCGCCGCGATCGATGCCGGCGCCGACGAATATGTCATGAAGCCGTTCGACCGCCAGACGCTCCGCGACAAGCTCGATCTGGTGGGCGTCGCCTGACGGGCGGCCGGTACGCTTCTCGCTTGACGCCGCCCGCTGTGTCGGGCGGAGTGCGGATATGAACGCCGCCGCAACCATCCCGTGCGAAATCCGGCGCCGATGAGCGAGGTCATCGATTGCCCGTCTCCAAATTTCGACGAGCGCGCGCTGCCGGTCAGCCTGCTTGTCCTTCATTATACCGGCATGCCCGATGCCGCCGCCGCGATCGCCCGGCTGACCGACGCCGCCGCCAAGGTCTCGAGTCATTATCTGGTCGCCGAGGACGGGCAGGTGCTGCGGCTGGTCGCCGAGGACAAGCGGGCCTGGCATGCCGGCAAGTCGCACTGGCGCGGCATCGACGACGTCAATTCGGCGAGCATCGGCATCGAGATCGTCAACCCCGGCCACGACTGGGGCTATCGCCCGTTTCCCGAGGCCCAGATGAGCGCGCTGATCCCGCTCATGGCGGAGATCGTCGGCCGCCACGGCATCACCCGCGGCAATATCGTCGGCCATTCGGACGTTGCGCCGGCGCGCAAGATGGACCCGGGCGAGCTGTTCGACTGGGAACGGCTGGCGCGGCTGCGGCTGGCGCTGCCGCGGCCGCGCAAGCACCTGACCGATCCGCACTGGACCGACGGCGGCTTCCTGCTCGCGCTGGAGCGGTTCGGCTACGAAGTGCTCGACGGGCCGGCGGCGGCACGCGCCTTCCAGCGCCGGTTCCGGCCCGAGACGATCGACGGGATCATCGACGGCGAGTGCCGCGCGATCCTGCTGTCGCTGCTCACCGGCGGCGACAAGGGCGCGGAGCGCAGGCTCAACGAGGGTTGAGCCGGCGCCCGGCGGCGGCTAACGCGGGCTCGCCAGAGGGTCGGGCGGCCGCCGGTGCATCGCTGCACGGGAGGAAAGTCCGGGCTCCAAGGAGTAACGGTGCCGGGTAACTCCCGGCGGGGTGGCGCGGCTTGCCGCGACGCTTCAGGGAAAGTGCCACAGAAAGCAGACCGCCCGGCGGGCCTCCTCTCCGGAGGAGGCTCCGGGCAAGGGCGAAAGGGTGCGGCAAGAGCGCACCGCGCCGCCGGCAACGGCGGCGGCACGGCAAACCCCACCGGGAGCAAGACCGAATAGGGGCGGCGCATGGGCTTACTCCGC
>CAXTTP010000295.1:0-3664 GCA_964247195.1 uncultured Sphingomonadaceae bacterium | reverse complement strand
GGCGCGGCTCGGCCGGCTCTTCGCCCACAGCCGGGTAGCCAAGACCTACCTGGCCGTGCTGGCCGGGCGGCTTGCGTCCGACGAGGGCGTCATCGACACGCCCTTGGCGCGGGCGAGCGCGGTCACGTTCTCGGTCGGCGAGCGGTCGAGGTCGATGATGCCGTCGGGGTAGCCGGGGCCGACCGCGATCTTGTCCATGTAGACGTCGGGCGCGTTGAGCAGCCCGCCCTCCTCGGCGATCGCCAGCACCGCCAGGCTGTTCGGCCCGGCCTTGGCGGCGATGGTGGTGCCCTCCAGCGGGTCGAGCGCGATGTCGATCTTGGGCCCGGAGCCGATCGCCGAGCCGACCTTCTCGCCGATGAACAGCATCGGCGCCTCGTCGCGTTCGCCCTCGCCGATCACCACGGTGCCGTCCATCGGCAGCAGGTTGAGCGCGGCGCGCATCGCTTCCACCGCGGCGGCGTCGGCCGCCTTTTCGTCGCCATGCCCGACCAGGGTCGCGGCGGCGATCGCGGCGGCTTCGGTGACGCGCACCATCTCCAGCACGAGGACGCGGTCGAGCACGCTGCTCGGCATGGTGGCGGCGGTCATGTGGCGGACATCCCCTCTGTTTGCGAGGGCGGATAAGCGGCGCGGCCCGCCTTGTCCATCAATCGCGCAGCAGCTCGTTGATGCTGGTCTTGGATCGGGTCTGCGCGTCGACGCGCTTGACGATCACCGCACAATAAAGCCCGAGGTCCCCACCGGTCGAGCCGGGCACCACGACCGCATAGGGCGGCACCTCGCCGCGAAACACCTCGCCCGTCTGGCGGTCGATGATCTTGGTCGAGGCACCGAGATAGACGCCCATCGACAAGACCGCGCCCTCGCCGACGCGGACGCCCTCCGCGACCTCCGATCGCGCGCCGATGAACGCGCCGTCGCCGATGATCACGGGGTCGGCCTGGAGCGGCTCCAGCACCCCGCCGATACCCGCACCCCCCGACAGGTGGACGTTGCGGCCGATCTGCGCGCAGCTGCCGACCGTCGCCCAGGTGTCGACCATCGTGCCCTCGCCGACATGCGCGCCGATGTTGACGAAGCTCGGCATCAGCACGACGTTGCGGCCGATGAAGGCGCCGCGCCGCACGATCGCGCCCGGCACGGCGCGGAAGCCGGCGGCGCGGAAGCGGTTCCCGTCCCAGCCGGCGAACTTCGAGGGTACCTTGTCCCACCAGTGGCTGCCGCCGGGGCCGCCGGGGATAGCCTGGTTGTCGTTGAGCCGGAAGGAGAGGAGCACCGCCTTCTTCAGCCACTGGTTGACGTGCCAGCCGCCGCCCTGCGGCTCGGCGACGCGCAGCGTGCCGGCATCGAGCTCGGCGAGAGCCGCGTCGACCGCATCGCGGATCGCGCCGCCGGTGGTGGCGTCGACGGTGGCGCGCGCTTCCCATGCGGCGTCGATCGCTGCCTCGAGCGCTTCGTTCATATGATGGTCTCTCCCTGTATCTCTTCCAGCCACGCGCCGACCTCGGCGATCTCGTAATCGATCGCCGCGCGATCGACCTCGCGGCCACCATCCTCGGAGCCGTTGTTGACCCACACCGTCGTCATGCCGAGCGCCTTGGCCGGCACGAGGTTGCGCGCCATGTCCTCGACGAACAGCGCGGCGCGCGGATCGATCGCGAGCGTGTCGCACATCGCCCGGTAGCTCAGCGGGTTGGGCTTGGGCTGATAGGCGGTGGCGTGGATGTCGTGGATCGCCTCGAAGCTGTCGCTCAAACCGAGCTTGCCGAGCACGCGGCGCGCATAAGGCGCGTCGCCGTTGGTGAAGATCAGCTTGCGGCCCGGCAGCGCCGCCACCGCGCGCACCAGCCGGCGATCCTCGGCGACGGCATCCAGCTCGATGTCGTGGACATAAGCGAGGAAGTCGTGGGGGTCGACGCCGTGCGCCTGCATCAGCCCGGACAGGGTGGTGCCGTGCTCGCGGAAATAGCCCTTCTGGATCGCCCGCGCCGCCGCCGCGTCCAGGCCGAGCAGGCGGGCGATGAACGCGGTCATGCGTTGGTCGATCAGCCCGAACAGCTCCGTCGAGGCCGGATAGAGGGTGTTGTCGAGATCGAAGATCCAGGTATCGACATGGGCCAGCGCGGGGATCATGCCTGCCGCCTAGACGAAGATGGACGGGGGCTAAAGCCGGAGATTCACTGGACTGGAGACGTGGTTCGTGCGTCGTTCGGGGCTGGAAGCCGCGGAGGTGCGAATGAGTCGGAAAGTTCGCGTATCGTTGCTGGGCGGCGCAGCGGTCGCCTGCCTGCTGCTATCGGCCTGCGGCGGCGGCGGCGGCGTCAATTCCGTGCCGACACCGACTCCCACTCCAGCACCGGTGACCGAGCCCACGCCGCCGAGCACCCCCACGCCGACGCCGACGCCGACGCCTACCCCGACACCACCCACCTCCAACTTCGACGATGCCGAATATCGGCAATCCAACGCCACCAGCGCCGCCCATGCGCTCGCCGCCTATAATGCCGGCGCGACCGGCGCTGGCGTCAAGATCGCGATCGTCGACAGCGGCCTCACCGACGCGCGCGGCGAGTTCACCGGCCGGATCGACCCGGCCAGCCAGGATGTCGCGGGCAACCGCGGCTATGGCGACACCGACGGCCATGGCACCTCGGTCGCCGGCGTTGCCGCCGCCGCGCGCAACGGCTCCTTCGTGGAGGGCCTCGCCTTTGCCTCGACGGTGCTGGTGCTGCGCACCGACGATCCCGGCAGCTGCGACAATGACAGCGGGTGCAACCACAGCACGACCAACCTGGCGCGTGCGGTGGACATCGCCACCCAGGACGGCGTGCGCGTGATCAACATGTCGCTGGGCGGGGCACCGGCCGGCGCCCCGCTCACCGCCGCGATCTCGCGCGCGACCGCCGCCGGCGTGATCGTCGTCATCTCGGCCGGCAACGACGCCACCGCCGACCCCGACGAGCTGCCCCAGGTCGCCTCTACCGCCGACGCTCATGGGCTGGTGATCATCGCCGGGGCGCACGACACCAACTATACGATCTCGACCTTCTCCGATCGGGCGGGCGCCTACGCCGCTTATTACCTGACTGCGCTCGGCACGGCGGTGATCGGCTTCGACAACAAGGGCGACACCTTCAAGCTCTCCGGCACCTCCTATTCCGCGCCCGCGATCGCCGGCGCGGCGGCGCTGCTGGCCGGCGCCTTTCCCAACCTGACCGGCGCGCAGATCGTCAGCCTGCTCTATTCATCCGCCGACGATGCCGGCGCGCCGGGCGTGGATGCCGTCTATGGCCATGGCATCCTCGATCTCACCCGCGCCTTCCAGCCGCAGGGCAGCATGAGCCTCGCCGGCAGCGCCGCCGCGATCTCGCTGCACGACAATGCGACGCTGTCGGCTGCCATGGGCGATGCCGCGCAGGTCGCCGGCGCCTCGCTCGGCGGCGCGGTGATCCTCGACGGCTATAGCCGTGCCTATGCGCTCGATCTCGCCGCGACGATGCGGGCTACGGCGGCGAGCCGGCCGCTGGTGCGCTCGATCGGCAACGACATTCGCAGCGCGGGCGTCAGCGGAGGCGGCGTCGCGCTCTCGGTGAGCGTGGCGCGCGATGCCATCGGGACGCCATGGGCCGGGCTCGCCCAGCGCGGCCTGACCCGCGACGAC
>CAXTTP010000294.1:0-3674 GCA_964247195.1 uncultured Sphingomonadaceae bacterium | reverse complement strand
CGGCAGGGGCGGCTCGCGGGCGGCGGCCTGGTCGCCACGGTGATGAGCAATCTGGGGCTGGAGCGCCATCTCGCGGCGCAGGGGCTGGGGCTGGTCCGCACCGGCGTCGGCGATCGCTACGTGCTCGAGGCGATGCGCGCGCGCGGCTACAATGTCGGCGGCGAGCAATCGGGGCACATCATCCTGTCGGACTATGCGACCACCGGCGACGGGCTGGTCGCGGCGTTGCAGGTGCTGGCCGAAGTCCGCCGCGCCGGCGCGCCGGCGTCCGAGGTCCTCCACCGCTTCGACCCGCTGCCGCAATTGCTCAAGAACGTGCGCTTCGAGCGCGGCGCCCGCCCGCTCGACGCGGGCGCCGTGCGCGACTGCATCGCCGCCGCCGAGGCGGAGCTGGACGGCCGCGGCCGCGTCCTCATCCGCGCGTCCGGCACCGAGCCGGTCATCCGCGTCATGGCCGAAGGCGACGATGCGGCGCAGGTCGAGGCGGTGGTCGACCGCATCTGCGCCGCCGTGCGCGCGGCGGCCGGATGACCGTGGGCCCGCGTCGGACGCCGTGCCGAATTGCGGTTAAGTCTTTGAACCTTTGACGGCTTCGTGCGCTGACGCGGCGCACAGCTTATTCCCGTTCGTGGTGAGGAGAGGCTGAGCGCAGCCGAAGCCTCGTCTCGAACCGCGTGCCTTCGAGACGCCCTTCGCCTTCGCTCGGCGCCTCCTCGACAGCGAACGGCTGCCGGAGAAGATCATGACCGACCAGACCAGCCGCCGCGACCTGCTCAAGGGCGCGGCCGTCGCCGGCGCCGCCGCGGCCGCCGTTCCCGCCTTTGCCCAGGCGCCGGGCGGCCCGGGGAACCCGGTCCCCACCGCCGACCCCCAGACCAAATATACCGACCAGCCCTTCCCCGAGCAGCGCCAGAAATGGCCGGCGCTCCAGCGCGACATGACGCCGGTTCCCGATTGCGGCGAGCGGTCCTATCGCGGCTCGGGCAAGCTCGCCGGGCGCAAGGCGCTGGTCACCGGCGGCGATTCCGGCATCGGCCGTGCCGCGGTCATCGCCTTTGCGCGCGAGGGCGCCGATGTCGCGATCAACTATTTCCCGAGCGAGGAACCCGACGCGCAGGACGTGGCGAAGCTGCTCCGCGCCGAGGGGCACCGGGTCGAGCTGATGCCGGGCGACCTCACCGACCAGGGCTTTGCGACCAACCTCGCGCCGCGCGCCGCCAAGGCGCTGGGCGGGCTCGACATCGTCGTCAACAACGCCGCCTATCAGCAGTCCAAGGCCTCGATCGCCGAGGTCTCGTTCGAGCAGTTCGACCGGACGATGAAGACCAACCTCTACGCGCTGTTCTGGCTCACCAAGACCGCGGTGCCGCTGATGAAGCCCGGCTCGGCGATCATCAACACCGCGTCGGTCAACTCGTTCAGCCCCGAAAAGGAGCTGCTCGCCTATGGCTCCACCAAGGGCGCGATCCTGATCTTCACCAAGGCGCTGGCCAAGCAGCTCGCCTCCCAGGGCATCCGCGTCAATGCGGTGGCGCCGGGGCCGATCTGGACCCCGCTGCAGGTCGCGGGCGGCCAGCTGCCGGGCGAGATGGCGAAGTTCGGGCAGGACACCCCGCTCGGCCGCGCCGGCCAGCCTGCCGAGCTGGCGCCGCTCTACGTCTCGCTGGCGTCGGGCGAGTTCTCCTATACCGACGGCAGCGTGTTCGGCGCCAACGGCGGCACCGGCGCCTCCTGACTTCCGGAGGCGGGAAGGCCGCGCACTCCTCCCCGCCAGCGGGGAGGGGACCGCGCCGCACAGCGGCGTGATGGAGGGGCGCCGGCACCGGGCGCCACCCCGACCGTGCATCCTCGCTCAGGTGCCAAGCATTGCCCGCCCTTCATCGCCAGCCTACATCCGCACGATGCTGGCGATGCACCCCGACTGCGAACGCTGCGGCGCCGACCTGCCGGCGAACGCGGGCGGCGCCTTCATCTGCTCGTTCGAATGCACCTTCTGCGCCGCCTGCGCGGACGCGCTCGACGAGCGCTGCCCCAATTGCGGCGGCGAGCTGCTCGACCGGCCCACCCGCACCGGGGCGTCGCTCGCCAAGCATCCGGCGGCGACGACGCGGCGGTTCGCGAGCTGAGCTGTCCTACAGGTCGTCGGCCATGCCATGGCGCGCCCATGTCCTCGCCTGCCACCGCCGCCAGCCGCTTTCCCTCGTCGCGAACGCGGTCGCGGCGAAACGGTCGCGATGCCGTTTTGGTGTTACCTAGTGTTACCTTCTCGCCCGGCGGGCTGGCGCGCGTCCGCGCACAGGGCGGGTGCCCGGTAATCGCACCGGCGCGCGCATGACGCCCCGCCTCCTCATCGTCGCCGGCTCCGATTCGGGCGGCGGGGCGGGCATCCAGGCGGATATCAAAACCGCGACCATGCTCGGCGCGCATGCCATGACCGCGGTCACCGCGATCACCGCGCAGAACACGCTGGGCGTCCAGCAGGTGATGCCGGTGCCCGCGGACATGGTCGTCGCGCAGATGCGGTCGGTGATCGAGGACCTTGGCGTCGATGCGGTCAAGATCGGCATGATCGGGTCGGCCGAGATCGCGCACGCGGTTGCCGACGTGCTGGCGACGATCGACGCGCCGGTCGTCTTCGATCCCGTGATGGTCGCCACCAGCGGCGACGTGCTTGCGGACGGCGCCACGATCGCGGCCTTTGAACGGCTGATGCGGATCGCGACGCTGGTCACTCCCAACGTGCCCGAACTCTCCGCGCTGGCCGGCCGCGATTGCGCCGGCGAGGTCGAGGGCCGCGTCGCCGCCGAGGATCTCGCAACCGCGTTCGGCTGTGCGGTGCTGGCCAAGGGCGGCCATCGGGCGCCGGCCGACACCGCCCAGCCGATCGCCCTGCCGTCGGGCGTCGAGACCACCGACCTGCTCACCGACTGGCTGATCGTGCCGCCGGGCGAATGGCATGGCTGGTCCGACCCGCGCATCGAGACGCGGCATACCCATGGGACCGGCTGCACGCTGGCGACCGCGATCGCCTGCGGGCTGGGCGCCGGGATGACGCTGGAGCGGTCGATCGCCCGCGCGCGCCGCTTCGTGCGCGCCGCGCTGCGTGCCGCACCCGGGCTGGGGGGAGGGCAGGGCCCGCTGGGGCATTCATTGGGCATCGTGCCGTTCGATGCTATCGGCGCGTCATGCCCGGACTGAAGCACGAGAAGCTCTGCCCCGCTCCCGTCGCGGGGGTCGACGAGGCTGGCCGCGGCCCGCTCGCCGGGCCGGTTGTCGCGGCAGCGGTAATCCTCGATCGGCGGCGGGTGCCGCGCGGGATCGACGACAGCAAGAAGTTGACGGCGGAACGGCGCGACGATCTTTATGCGAAGTTGCGGCGGTGCGCGGTGATCGGCGTCGGCATCGCCAGTGTCGAGGAGATCGACAGGCTGAACATCTTCTGGGCGACGATGCTGGCGATGACTCGCGCGGTCGCAGCGCTGGGCGTCGATCCGGCGACGGTACTGGTGGACGGCAATCGTTGCCCTGATTGGCCACACGCGTCGCGCGCGGTGATCGGGGGCGATGCCTTGTGCCTGTCGATCGCGGCGGCATCGATCGTCGCCAAGCAGGAGCGCGACCGGATCATGGCAGATCATCATCGCGATTATCCGGGCTATGGCTGGGCGAACAAT
>CAXTTP010000293.1:0-3680 GCA_964247195.1 uncultured Sphingomonadaceae bacterium | reverse complement strand
CGCCAGCGCCGCGCGCTCGGCCAGCATGCAGCCGCCAGCCGCCGCCGCCGCCCGCCGACCGGGATCGTTCACGGCGGCGAACGGGTAGAGCATCTGGAAGAAGAACACGAAGGCGGGCACGAGCGCCTTCTCGGCCGCACTGTCGCAGCGGAGCTCGGCCATCAGCGAGTGGAGCACGAGCCGTTCGCTCACCGCGCGCGCGACCAGCATGCGCAGCGTATCCGGCGCGTGGACGATATCGGCATCGCTGAACCACAGGAAGCGCGGTGCTGCGCCGGCGCGGAGCACGCCCTGTTCCATCGCCCAGAGCTTGCCGGTCCAGCCGCGCGGCGGCGCGTTGCCGGTGACGATGTCAAGCCGGCCGTCACCCGCGGCGGCGGCGGCGATGCGGGCGGTGCCGTCGCTGCTGCCGTCGTCGACCAGCACGATCTGCAGCGTGCCGGGATAGTCCTGCGCTGTGAGCGCGGCGATCGCCTGGCCGATCACCGCGGCCTCGTCGCGCGCGGGGACGATCGCGGTCACGGCGGGCCAGTCCGTCAAGGTGCCGGCGGCTGCGTCGTCGCGCTCGGTCGCCAGCCAGAAGCGATCGCGCAGGACGAGCATCCACAGCCAGGCGACGCAGCCCGCCGCAGCGATGGTGATCGGGATCATGCGACCATGCCCTCGGCGCGGAACCAGCCGAGCGCATCGGCGATCGCCTCCTGCCAGGGCCGCGCCCGATAGCCCAGCTCCGCCTTCGCCCGGGCCGAGGTGTAGAACATGCGGTGCTTCGCCATGCGCAGCGCATCGCTGGTAAGGAACGGCTCGCGCCCGCTGATCCGGGCGACCAGCTCGGCCGCCCAGGCGAGCGGATAGAGTGGCGTGCGCGGCAGCTGGAGGCGCGGCGGGCGGCGGCCGCCCAACCGGGCGATCTCGCCGAGCATCGTTGCCAGCGACACGTCCTCGCCGCCCAGGATGTAGCGCCGGCCGGCGACGCCCTGCTCAAGCGCCGCGACATGGCCCTCCGCCACGTCGTCGACATGGACGATGTTCAATCCGGTGTCGAGGAAGGCCGGCATCCGCCCCGCCGCCGCCTCGACCAGGATGCGGCCGGTCGGCGTCGGCTTCACGTCGCGCGGGCCGATCGGCGTCGACGGGTTGACGATCACCGCCGGCAGCCCTTCGTCGCGCACCATCGCCTCGACCAGCCGCTCGGCCACGACCTTGCTGCGCTTGTAGGCGCCGATCGCCTCGTCGGCGGTAATCGGGCGCTCTTCGTCGGCGGGCGCCGCCGGGTCCGGCGCGAGGGTCGCGACGCTGCTGGTGTAGACGATCCGGCCGACCCCGGCGTCGCGGGCGGCGCGCATCACCGCGCGCGTCCCGGCGGCGTTGTTGCGGACGATCTCCTCGGGGTCGCGCGCCCACAGCCGATAGTCGGCGGCGACGTGGGCGAGCGCGTCCATGCCGGCGAGCGCCTCGGCGAGCGCCGCCGGATCGCGCATGTCGCCGGTGGCGATCTCGCCGGGGAAGCCGGCGAGGTTGGTGCGCACGCTGCCGGCGCGGACGAGACCGCGTACTCGGTAGCCGTGGCCGGCAAAGGCGCGCGCGACGGCCGCGCCGACGAACCCGGAAACACCGGTCACCAGGATCGTCTTGCCGGAATCGTCCACGCCTGCTTCTAGGCCCGGCGGCGGACGGTTGTGAAGATGCTCGCGGACCGGTCGGCGGATGCTAAGGGCGGCAGATGATGCTGGCGGCCCTCGTCCTGCTCGGCCTGGCGGCGCTGGGCGTCGTCTACACGCTGCTGGCGGCGTGGCTGGTGCGGCGCTTTGCGGTGCGCCCGGACGCCCGCGAAGCGGCCGTCGAGCCGGTCACCCTGCTCAAGCCGCTGCATGGCATCGAGCCGCGGCTGGCCGAAAACCTCGTGACCTTCCGCGACCAGGATTGGCCGGCGCCGGTGCAGATGGTCGCGGGCGTCAACGAACCCTCCGACCGCGCGGCGGGGGTGGCGCGACCGATCGCGGACGAGCTCCGCGTCGCCGCCCCGCCGCTTGGCGCGAACGCCAAGATCTCGAACCTCGCGAACATGATGCCGGCGGCGGCGCACGATCTGCTGGTGCTCAGCGACAGCGACATGGCGGTGCCGCGCGACTATCTGCGCCGCATCGCGGGCGCGCTGGCCGAGCCCGGCGTCGACGCCGTCACCTGCCTCTATCGCGGTCGCGGCGATGCCGGTTTCTGGTCCGTGCTCGGCGCGGCGGGGATCAGCTACCAGTTCCTGCCCGGCGTCGTCGTCAGCCGCGCGCTCGGCATCGGCGGTGTCTGCATGGGCTCCACGATCGCGCTTCGCCGTGCGACGCTGGAGCGGATCGGCGGGTTTGCGGCCTTCGTCGACACCCTCGCAGACGATCACGCGATCGGCGCCGCGGTCAGGCGGACCGGCGGCTGCATCGCGATCCCGCCGATCGTTCTGGTCCACGCCAGCGCCGAGCGCTCGGCGGCCAATCTGGTCCGCCACGAGCTGCGCTGGGCGGCCACCATCCGCTCGCTCGACCTCGCCGGCCATGTCGGAACGATCCTCACCTTTCCGCTGCCACTGGCGCTGCTGGCGCTGCCGTTCGCGCCGTTGCCGGCGCTCGTTGCGGCGGCGGTGGCACTGCTCGCCCGCCTCCATCTCGCCCGTGCCGTCGACCGCTTGTGCGGCGCGCGGACGGCGCCGTTGGCGCTGTTGCCGGCCCGCGACATCCTCTCGTTCGTCGTCTTTGTAACGTCGTTTGCGGTGCGCTCGGTTGATTGGCGCGGCATCCGGCTTAGAATGGCGGATAACGGGCGGGTCGCCCGCGAACCGGAGTCTCGGTCGACATGATGCGTACCCTCTTCCTGCAGGCGCCCTCGTTCGACGGCTATGACGGCGGCGCCGGCGCGCGCTACCAGATGAAGCGCGAGGTCCGGTCGTTCTGGTATCCGACCTGGCTGGCCCAGCCGGCGGCGCTGGTCGAGGACTCCAAGCTGATCGACGCGCCCGCGCACGACCTCAGCTGGGACGACATCAAGCATGAGGCGGACGACCGCGATCTCGTCATCCTGCACACCTCGACGCCCTCGTTCCGCCAGGACGTCCACACCGCCGAGCTGCTGAAGCAGCGCAATCCGAAGCTCAAGATCGGCCTGATCGGCGCCAAGGTCGCGGTGCAGGCGCAGGAATCGCTGGAGGCGTCGCCGGCGATCGACTTCGTCGCGCGCAACGAGTTCGATTTCACCATCCGCGATGTCGCCGACGGCAACCCGTTCGCCGCCATCGCCGGCATCAGCTATCGCGACGAGCAGGGCGCGATCGTCCACAATCCGGACCGCGCGGTGATCGAGGACATGGACTCGCTGCCGTTCGTTTCGCCGATCTACAAGCGCGACTTGACGATCGAGAAATATTTCGGCGGCTACCTCAAGCACCCCTATGTCAGCTTCTACACCGGGCGCGGCTGCAAGAGCCGCTGCACCTTCTGCCTCTGGCCGCAGACCGTCGGCGGCCACAATTACCGCACCCGATCGATCGGCCACGTCATCGCCGAGGTGAAGTACGTGCAGGCCGAGATGCCGGAGGTGAAGGAGATCTTCTTCGACGACGATACGCTCACCGACAACCGCCCGCGCGTCGAGGCGCTGGCCAAGGAACTCGGCAAGCTCGGCGTCACCTGGTCGTG
>CAXTTP010000292.1:3113-3711 GCA_964247195.1 uncultured Sphingomonadaceae bacterium | reverse complement strand
GGTGCCGCAGGTTGTCGAGCAGTTCGACAGCGTCGGCCAGACGCTGCCGCTGCTCCCCCGCATCGTCATGGCGCTCTCCTCGTTCCTCGCGCACTGGTGGTGGGCGCTGGCGGTCGCGACGGCGGGGCTTGGCCTGCTCGCCTGGCGGGCGCTGCGCGAGCCGCCGATCCGGCTCGCCGTCGACCGCCGCACGCTCGCGATCCCGCTCGTCGGGCGGCTGGTGCGCGACCTCCACGCCGCCCGGATGGCGCGAACGCTGTCGACGATGGTGGCGAGCCGGCTGCCGCTGCTCGAAGGGCTGGTGCTCACCACCCAGACGATCAACAACCGCGCGCTTCGCGCTGCGTCCGCTGAAATCGTGGAGGCGATCCGCGGCGGCGGCAGCCTGTCGGCGGCGCTGCGGCGCTCGGCCGTGTTCCCGCCGCTGCTCGCCTACATGGCGGCGAGCGGCGAGGCGGCGGGCCGGCTCGACAACCTCAAGGAGCTTGTGCGCGCGATGGAGGAGTTTCCCGATATGGGGAGCTTCCTCGAACATATTTCGCTTGTGATGGAGAAGGAGGAGGCGACGGCCGAAGAGCGCGTCTCCATCATGACGCTG
>CAXTTP010000292.1:0-3103 GCA_964247195.1 uncultured Sphingomonadaceae bacterium | reverse complement strand
CCGCCGCTGCTGGTCTACATGGCGGCGAGCGGCGAGGCGTCGGGCCGGCTCGACACGATGCTCGAGCGCGCCGCCGACTATCTGGAGCGCGAGTTCGACGCCTTCACCGCGACCGCGCTGTCGCTGCTGGAGCCGGCGATCATCGTGCTGATGGGCGGCATCGTCGCCTTGATCGTGCTATCGATCCTGCTCCCCATCCTGCAACTCGATACGCTCGCCGGAGCCTGAGCTTATGATCGGACGTCTCTTCCGTCGTCTTCGCCGCCGCGATCGCGGGCGCAAGCGAGAGGACGGCTTCACCCTCGTCGAGCTGATGGTCGTCATCGTCATCATCGGCCTGCTCACGACCATCGTGGTGATCAACGTGCTGCCGAGCCAGGAGAAGGCGCGCGTCGAGAAGGCCAAGGCCGACATCGCGCTGATCGAGCAGGGGCTGGAGATGTACCGCCTCGACAACCTCAACTATCCCGCGACCGGCGACGGCCTGCAGGCGCTGGTCACCGCACCCGGAGGCGCGCAGGCGAGCCGCTACCGCGCGGGCGGCTATTTGAAGAAGCTGCCGGCCGACCCGTGGGGCAACCCCTACCAATATGCCAATCCCGGCCAGCACGGCACCTTCGACGTCTACAGCTTCGGCGCCGACGGCCGCCCGGGAGGCGAGGGCGACGATGCGGATCTCGGCAACTGGAAGTAGCCAGGCCCGGGCGGCCGGCTTCACGCTCTCTCGGCGTTGGGCCGAGCACGGCTTCACGCTTGTCGAGCTCATGGTCGTGATAGCGATCATCGGCCTCGCCGCGGCGACGGTCGTGCTCGCCATGCCAGATCCGCGCGGTGACCTGCGGGCGGACGCGGAGCGCTTCGCGGCGCGGGCGCGGGCCGCACAGGATGCCGCGGTGATCGAGGCGCACGATGTCGCGCTGCTGGTGCGGGCCGACGGCTATGGCTTCCAGAGCTATGACCATGGGCGGTGGCGGCCGCTCCCCGGCAAGACGTTCGACGACGCGCATTGGGCGAAGGGCGCGCAGGCGCTGGTCGGCGACGCCGGCAGCGCGCGGATCGTGTTCGACACCACCGGCGGCGGCGCGCCGCTCGACGTGACGCTGGTGCGGGATGCCGAGCGCGTTCGCATCCATCTCGACGCCGACGGGACGATCCATGTCCTCGCCTGACCGCGCGCGCCGCGTCTCGAACAGGCGGTACGCCGAACTCGGCTTCACCCTGATCGAGATGATGGTCGCGCTCGCCGTGTTCAGCCTGGCCGCGCTGGCGCTGCTGCGGCTGGAGGGCGCGACTTTGTCCAGCACGGCGCGCTTGCAGGACCGGCTGATCGGCCAGATCGTCGCCCGCAACGTGGCGGTGCAGGCGCTGAGCGATCCCGATCCGCCGCCGATGGGAGCGGCCGACGGGGTGGAGGTGAATGGCGGCCGCACCTGGACCTGGACGCGTCGCGCCAGCGCCGCGCCCGGCCCGAGGCTCCAGCGAATCGACGTCGCCGTCGTCGACGACCATGACGTCGCCGCCGGGACCGTCACCGTCTTCCGGCCGCTGCCATGAGGCCGCCCGCGCAAGCCGCCGAGAGCGGCTTCACGCCAGTTGGGCGCTCCGCCGAACACGGCTTCACTCTGGTCGAGATGATGGTGTCGCTGCTCATCTTCGGCCTGCTCGCCGCCGCCGGCGTCGGCCTGCTGAGTTTCAGCGTGCGCGCGCAGCAGGCGTGCGGCGAGCGGCTCGGCGAGGTCGCCGCGATCGAGCGGGTGCGGGCGATCATGACCGCCGACCTCGCCCAGGCCGCCTCGCGGGTCACCCGCGACAGCGGCGGCGCGCGCACCCCCGCCTTCGCCGGGGGCACCGGAGCGCAGGGCGAGGTCGCGCTCGCCTTTGTCCGTCGTGGCTGGAGCAACGTCGACGGCGCGCCGCGCGCATCGATGCAGAAGGTCGAGTACCGGCTCGTCGGCGACCGGCTCCAGCGGCGCGTCTATCCGATGCTCGACGGCGCCGCGATCGGGCCGCCGGCGGTGATCATCTCCGGCGTCCGGACGCTGCGGTTGCGCTATCGCAACGGCGCCGACTGGTATGATCGCTGGGAGAGCGTCCGCCCCGGAGCGCTGCCGCAGGTGGTGGAGGCGGTGATCGCGGTGCCGCGCTTCGGCGAGGTCCGCCAGCTCTTCCTCGCCGGAACCGGAAATTCGTGACGCCGCCGCCCCGCCATGAGGAAGGGGCGGCGCTGCTCGCGGTGCTGCTGCTCGTGGCGGTGATCGCGGCGCTGTCGGCGCTGTCGCTGGAGCGGTTGCGGCTGTCGACCCACCTCGCGGTGAACGCCGTGGCGCTCGACCAGGCGCGCGCCTTCGCAATGGGTGGCGAGTCGGTGGTGGTCTCGCGGATCGGCGATTTCGCCGGGCCGGGCCACCGCATCACGACACTTGCCGGCAACTGGAACGGGCGCTCCTTCCAGCTACCGATCCCCGGCGGGCTGGCCGTCGCCAGCGTCCGCGACGGCGGCAATTGCTTCAACCTCAACAGTGTGGCGCAGGGCCTGCTCGTCAACGCGCTGACCACCCGGCCAAGCGGCGTCGCCGAGTTCGTGGTGCTCATGGAGGCGCTCGGCATCGACGGGAACGAGGCGTCGCGGGTCGCCGCCAGCCTCGCCGACTGGATCGACGGCGACAGCGTCCCCAATCCCGGCGGCGCCGAGGACGGCGACTATGCCCAGGCCGCGCGGCCCTATCGCACCGCCAACACGCTGCTCTCCGAACGCAGCGAGCTGCGGGCGGTCGCCGGCGTGACTCCCGAGATCTACGCCACGATCAGGCCATGGGTCTGCGCGCTGCCGACCACCGATCTGTCGCCGATCAACGTCAACACGCTGCTGCCGGCGCAGGCGCCGCTGCTGGCGATGATGCTGCCCGGCCAGCTCACCGCCGATCGCGCCCGCGAGGTGATCGCGCAACGGCCCTCGGGCGGATGGTCCACCCCGGAGGAGTTCTGGCGGATGCCGGGGCTGGGGACGGTCCAGCGCAGCGACGACGCCAACCAGCAGGTCCAGGTCAAGACGCGCTGGTTTGCGCTCGGCCTTGACGTCGAACTGGCCGGCGCGCAGGTGACC
>CAXTTP010000291.1:0-3725 GCA_964247195.1 uncultured Sphingomonadaceae bacterium | reverse complement strand
GGCATTGCGGTGGCCCAGCGCGATTCAAGTGGCGAGGCTCTATGAATGGACGTCAAACGTAAGGAGAGCAGAAAGCCTGTGGACGTCCGGAACTGAGTTTTCGAGGTCGTGAAGATGTCCGATACGTTTCGCCCGAGAGGCAGTTATATCGAGGCAAATTGCCGAGCCTGAAAGCGGGCATTCTGAACCCAGTTTCTGACGACCGTAAGTCTGCGGAACCGTAAGCGCGGCGGTGGCAAGCCGCCCTTTGTAAGACCAGCGCCAATTGGCGTAATGCTCATGATTATTGACGAGCGCGGAAGGTCAGCCCGATCGTGCGCGGGTCGCTCGGGGTAGCGAGGATCAGCCCTGAGTTGCCGGCCTGGATGGTGACGTTCTGGATATAGTCGCGGTCGAACAGGTTGCGGGCGAATACGGCGATCTCCCACCCCTTGTGGCTTCGGTATCCGACGCTGCCGTTGACCACGGTGTAGCTGCCAATCGTCGTAAAACGCGAGCCGGTCGGATCGCCGAGCTGCTTGCTGCGGTAGTTGGCATCTGCGTGCGCGAAGAGGTTTCCGCGAAAACTTCCCACCGGTCGGAGATAATCTCCGCCTACGGTCGATGACCATTTAGGCAGGCCGGGCAGGCCCGTGCCGCTTAGGTTGCAGGCCGCGGTCGTGTTGCCGATCAGCTCGATCGGGCACGGCCCCGCGGGATAGGTAGCGTATTTGCCGTCCGCGTAAGCAACGGACGCTCGAAGCGACAGGTCGCGCGTGACGGCAGCAACGGCGTCAGCCTCGAACCCCTTCACCGTCACCTTCGGAATGTTGGCGAGATAGGTCCGCAGCGCCGCGGCTGCGCGGGTGTCGCTGACGTTGGTCTGGAAGTCGGTGACGCGGGTGTAAAAGGCATCGATGTTGAAGGTAAGGCGATTGTCGAACAGGCGCGTCTTCAACCCCACCTCATAGGCCGTGTTCTTCTCCGGCCGCACCACAGCCGTGCCGATCGCCGGCAGGTTCTGGTCATTGAGTGGCAAGCCCGACATGTTGATGCCGCCGGACTTTTCGCCGCGGGCATAGCTGCCATAGGCGAGCACATTGTCGGTCGCCTGCCACGCGATGTTGGCGCGACCCGTTAGGGCACCGTCATTGACCTTGGCGGCATAGGTCTGGCCGCGCAGGATTGAAAGCTGGGCGTTGAGGAGCGCCGTGCTGGTGGTAGGCGGTCCGCCGAACGTGAACGTGTCGTAGGTGCCGGTCTTGTGCTCGTAGGTGTAGCGCAACCCTCCAGTCAGCATGACCCGATCGATCGGTCGCCAGTTTACCTCGCCAAACGCGGCATAGCTGTTCGACTGGAAATCGGTCCGGCCATCGGTGCCGTAGCCGTCGAGCAGGTTAGCCGGGACAACCGTGTTATTCGCCCCGGTGGTGGTGCCGATCAGATAGCGCGCAGCGGCCGGACCATAGATCGAAATCGGCCGACCGACGACACGCTGGCGGAAGAAGTACAACCCACCGACATAGTTGATCGCGTGGTCGCCGGTGGAGGCTATACGCAGCTCCTGGCTGTACTGATCCTGCCGCGACGGGATGTGCTGCTCGATCTGGATCGGGATGCCGGTGTAGTCGCGGTCGTTGGCCGCGTCCCAGTTCCAGAAGCGCCATGCGGTGACGGACGTGAGCGTCGCGCCGCCGAGATTCCAGTCGGCGATCGCCGCGACACCGCCCTCGTTGGTGTCCACGCCGAGCTGGGCATCGATATCGGTCACGCGGTCATAGGGGTTGGTGCTGGCCGGCGTGTAGTTGAACTGCGCGGCAAGGCCGGTCGGCCCGGCAAACTGGCGCGTCGCGGTGCGCGGCACGTCGCGGGTGGCGACGCGGTAATAGACTTGGGTGCAGCAGTTGCTCTCGAAATTCGTGATGTCGGCGCTGAGCCTGATCTGGAACGCCTCGGACGGCTTGAACAGCAGTTGTCCGCGCACGGCCTGGTTGCCGATCCGATTGTGGTCCTGGCCAGTGCGGACGTTGTCGATCACGCCGTCGCGGCGTGTGGAGACGCCTGAAATTCGGAAAGCCAGCGTGTCGGTGAGCGGGCCGGAGGCGGCGGCCCTGGCCTGAACGAAGTTGAAGCTTCCTACCGAAATCTCCTCGGTCGCTTCCGGCTCGAAGGTCGGTGCGCGCGTCGTGATGTTGATCGCGCCGGCGGTGCTGTTCTTGCCGAACAAGGTGCCCTGAGGACCGCGCAGCACCTCGACCTGCGCAATGTCGCTAAAGTCGAACGCGGCGGTCGCCGGACGCGCATGGTAGACTTGATCGACGTAGAAACCGACACCCGGCTCCAGTCCATCATTGGCTTGGCTGACCGCGACGACGCTGCTGCCCAGACCCCGGATCGTGAAGGCGGTGTTGCGCGGATTGGCCGAGCTGTAGTTCAGCGCGGGAACGAGCTGCGAGAGCTGCTGCGTGTTGACGGTGTAGGACCGGTCGAGAAGTTCGTTCCCCACCACCGAAAGCGAGCCGGGGATGCGCTGTGCATTTTCCGCGCGACGACGCGCCGTCACGGTGATCTCGGGCAAACCGGCCTGATCTTCCTCGCCGGTGGCGGCGGTCGAGGCTGCATCATCGGTCAGCACCTGCGCGGCCGCCGATGCCGGATACACCCATAACATCACGCTCAACGTGACCAATCTCCGGACCTTCTGCATGCTTCGCCCCTTTTCGTAGGCCTAACCGACGCCACGCTGTATTCGTCCGTATATAGCACTAGTCGCGCGATTGAAGCGGTCCTGTTGTCACCACGAATTTTTAGGTCTGCGCGTCCGTTTTTGCGGGCAGCGGTTCGTCCCGGATCAGATCGATCAGCCGATGATAGGAGGAGCTTTCGGCGAGGATCGCCGATTGCGTCTCCAAGTCCTGGAAGGCGGCGAGCACGGTGCGCCCGACATCGGTGAGTTCCGCTCCGCGGTCGCGACTGCCGCCGGCGCGAGTTTCGACCAGTCGCTCCCGGAAGCACCGGTTCATCTCGTTAACCAGCAGCCAGATGCGACGGTAGCTCATGCCGAGCGCCCTGCCGGCGGCCGAGATCGAACCCTCGCGCTCGATCGCGGCGAGCACGTCGGCCTTGCCCGGTCCGATCGCGTAGGTGTCGCCGCAGACGAGTTGCAGCTTCAGCTTCAGCGCACCGACGCGCATCTTACTTGCCGATCAGTACGTCGCTCGCCTTGACGAGGACCGTCACCTCGTCGCCTTCGGCAAGCGAAAGGTCCTCAATTGCCTCTTCGGTGATGTTGGCGGTGATGATGACGCCGTGACCGATGTCCACCTTGACCGAACCGTTCACCGCGCCTGGCTGGATGGCGGTGACCCGACCTGCGATCTGGTTGCGTGCGCTGATCTTCATGGGGCGTCCTCTCGGATGAGAAGATTCCGATAGCACTTATGCCGACGCCGATCAGCCAGTCTTCATCCTCGGGTCGGACGTACCGCTTGCAACACCGCTCATGGCGGCTTTTGACCGTGCGATCCTGCAAGCTGCCGTGCAGGACCGTACCAGTTCAAGCCATTTGGAGCGGCTGCCTGAGCTCACCGAAGCGGCCGGCTGAGGCCATATGAACGGGCGGCCGGTTTCGGGTGGCGGCTCGGCCGCGCTGAACGTCCAGAAGTGGGTCAAACAGCCGCTGCTAGCCAACGACCCGCAACCCAAAGCTACTAGCCGCCTGCCTCACGCTGCTTGGCGGCGCGCTC
>CAXTTP010000290.1:0-3738 GCA_964247195.1 uncultured Sphingomonadaceae bacterium | reverse complement strand
TCTCGGGATCGCGCCGCATCCGCCGCGCCTTTTCCACCGTCACCAGCCGTCCATCCTTGCCCGAGATGCCGACCGCGCGTCCACCGGCGCGCGCGATGGAGGCGACGATCGCGCGGTTGACGTCGCCCGAGAGCACCATCTCGGCCACGCGCGCGGTCGCCGCATCGGTCACGCGCAGGCCATCGACGAAACGCGATTCGACCCCCATCGTCTTGAGCATCGCGCCGATCTGCGGCCCGCCGCCATGGACCACGATCGGGTTAATGCCGACCGCCTTCATCAGCGCCACGTCCTGCGCGAAATCGTGCGCGCCATCGGCATCGCCCATCGCGTGGCCGCCATATTTCACGACGAAGGTCTCGCCGGCGGAGCGCTGGATATAGGGCAGCGCCTCGGTGAGCGTCTCCGCCTTGGCGAGCATCGCGGGATCGGGGGCGTGGGGGCCGGTCATCGCCCGCGCATAGCGGGGCGCAGCGTCGCGCGGAAGGGCTAGCGGGCGGCGTCCACGCGCCGGCCGAGGCCTACGAAGGCATAGACGAGCGCCGGCACGAACACGATCGAAAGGGTGACCTTGGCGAGCATCTGGCCGGCGATCAGCGATCCGATCGGGAACACGCCGTAGAAGCTGATGGTGATGAACAGGAGCGTGTCGACGACTTGGCTGCACATGCTGGCGATCGCCGCGCGCAGCCACAGCAGCCGTCCCTCGCCGCGCTGCAAAGCCTGGAAGATGGTGACGTTGAGGAATTGCGAGGTGCCGTAGGCGATCAGCCCGGCAAGCATCAGCCGCGCGCTCTGGCCGAGCACCGTGTCGAACGCGGCAAGGCGTCCGGCGTCCATCGTCGCCGCCGCGGGCAGCGCGATCACCAGCCGGATCAGCAGCATGGACATGAGGAGCGGCACGAAGCCCCACAGCACCAGCCGCCGCGCCATCGCCGACCCGTGCAGCTCGGCGACGCTGCTCGACGTCACTACCAGCAGCAGGAAGGCGAAGATCCCGCCCTCCACCGCCAACGGCCCCAGCGCGACCAGTTTGGTGCCGAGCACGCCGGCGATGCAGACCATCCCGCCATAGAAGATCGCGAACAGGAAGAGCGATCGCGGCAGGCCGGCTGCTGCCGGCATCGGAGAGGTGTCCATGCCACACAGCTAGCCGCTTTGCCGCGGCGCGCGCAAAGATTCCGGCCCGGCGGCTTGACCGTCGCGCCAACGCAGCTTTGTCTGTGGCGCGGCCGATCGGGCCTCTCGCCGGGACGCACGCGCAGTGACCAGATTGCTGACCGGCCTCGCCGGCATCCTCGTCCTCCTCGCGATCGCTATCGCGCTGTCGGTGGACCGCCGCTCAATCCGGCCACGGGTGGTGGGTGCGGCCTTCGCGCTCCAGGCTGGCATCGCCTTCCTCGTGCTCCACGTGCCGGCGGGGCGGACCGCGGTCGCCTGGCTGGCGGGCGGGGTCGGCGCGCTGCTCGGTTATGCAAAGGTCGGCACCGACTTCATCTTCGGGCCGATCGCATCGCCGGCGATCGGCGGCAGCGCGTTCGCGATCTCGGCGCTGCCGGTGATCATCTTCTTCGCGGCGCTGGTCTCGATCCTCTATTATCTCCGCATCATGCAGCTGGTGATCCGCTGGATCGGCGGCGCTATCGAGCGGGTGATCGGCGTCTCGAAGATCGAATCGCTCTGCGCCGCGGCGAACATCTTCGTCGGCCAGAGTGAGTCACCGCTGGTGATCCGCCCCTATCTCGCGGCGCTGACGCCGGCGCAGATCTTCCTGGTGATGACGTCGGGGATGGCCGGCGTCGCCGGCACGATCCTGGCGGCCTATGCCTCGATGGGGATCCGCATCGAATATCTGCTCGCCGCCTCGTTCATGTCGGCGCCGGGCGGCGTGCTGATGGCCAAGCTGATCATGCCCGATCCGCGGGCAGCGCCGGACCTACCGCCGGCCGGCGACGCCGACGCGGACGGCCGCATCGAGCTCGCCGAGGCGACGCACGCCGAGGAGCGGCCCGCCAACATCATCATGGCCGCGGCGCAGGGCGCGCAGACCGGCGTGCGCCTGGCCGTCGCCGTCGGCGCGATGGTGCTCGCCTTCGTGGCGCTGGTTGCGCTGGCGAACGGCCTGCTGGGCGGCGTCGGCCACTGGTTCGGGATCGCCGATCTGAGCTTCCAGCGCCTGCTGGGCTATGTCTTCGCGCCGCTCATGGTGCTGCTCAACATCCCGTGGCGGGAGGCGCAGATCGCCGGCGGGCTGTTCGGCGAGAAGATCGTGCTCAATGAGTTCGTCGCCTACATCCACCTCGGCAGGGTCCAGGCGGCGCTGTCGGCGCACACCATCGCGGTGATCACCTTCGCATTGTGCGGCTTCGCCAATTTCAGCTCCATCGCGATCCAGATGGCGGTGACGGGCAGCCTGGCGCCAAACCAGCGGCCGATGCTCGCGCGGCTCGGCGTGCGCGCGCTGGTCGCCGGCAGCCTCGCCAACCTGATGAGCGCGGCGCTGGCCAGCCTGATGATCCCCGGCTAAGCGCGGCGGCCGCCGTCACTCCTCGCCCATGCGGAGCGCGGCGATGAACGCCTCCTGCGGGATGCTGACCGAGCCGTACTCGCGCATCCGCTTCTTGCCCTCCTTCTGCTTGTCGAGCAGCTTCTTCTTGCGGCTGATGTCGCCGCCATAGCATTTGGCGGTGACGTCCTTGCGCATCGCCGCGATCGTCTCGCGCGCGATCACCTTGCCGCCGATCGCCGCCTGGATCGGGATCTTGAACAGGTGGCGCGGGATCAGGTCCTTCAGCCGCTCGCACATGCCGCGCCCGCGCGCCTCCGCCGTGCCGCGGTGGACGATCATGCTGAGCGCATCGACCGGCTCGGCATTGACCATGATGCTCATCTTGACGAGGTCGCCCTCGCGATAGCCGATCTGGTGATAGTCGAAGCTCGCATAGCCGCGGCTGATGCTCTTCAGCCGATCGTAGAAGTCGAACACCACCTCGTTCAGCGGCAGCTCGTAGGTGATCTGGGCACGGCCGCCGACATAGGTCAGGTTCTTCTGGATGCCGCGCCGGTCCTGGCAGAGCTTCAGGATCGAGCCGAGATATTCGTCGGGCACGTAGATCACTGCCTCGATCCACGGTTCCTCGATCGCGGCGATCTGCATCGGATCGGGCATGTCGGCGGGATTGTGCAGCTCGAGCTCGCCGCGATCGTGGGCGAGCCTGATCTTGTAGACCACCGACGGGGCGGTGGTGATCAGGTCGAGGTCGTATTCGCGGGTCAGCCGCTCCTGGATGATCTCGAGGTGGAGCAGGCCGAGGAAGCCGCAGCGGAAGCCGAAGCCCAATGCCGCCGAGCTTTCCGCCTCGAAGCTGAACGAGGCGTCGTTGAGGCGCAGCTTGTAGAGCGACTCGCGCAGCTTGTCGAAATCGGCGGCATCGACCGGGAAGAGCCCGCAGAACACCACCGGCTGCACCGTCTTGAACCCGGGCAGTGCGTGGGTCGCGGGGCGGCGGACGTCGGTGATGGTGTCGCCGACCGCGGTCTGCGCGACTTCCTTGATCTGGGCGGTGATGAAGCCGATCTCGCCTGCGGCGAGCTCGCTCAGCTGCTCGATCTTGGGGCGCATGCAGCCGACCCGGTCGACCAGGTGCTGCGTGCCGTTGGCCATGAACTTGATCTGCTGGCCCTTGCGCAGGATCCCTTCGACCACGCGCACCAGGATGACGACGCCGAGATAGGGAT
>CAXTTP010000289.1:0-3740 GCA_964247195.1 uncultured Sphingomonadaceae bacterium | reverse complement strand
GATCAGCCCTCCACCACGGTGAGGCCCATCGCGCGTGCGGAGCCCTCGATCGTCTTCGTCGCCGCCTCGATGTCGTTGGCGTTGAGGTCCTTCATCTTGGCCTGCGCGATCTCGGCGAGCTGCGAGCGCTTGATCGTGCCCGCGCTGACCTTGCTCGGCTCCTTCGAGCCCGACTTCAGACCCGCGGCCTTCTTCAGCAGATAGGTCGCCGGCGGCGTCTTGGTGGCGAACGAGAAGCTGCGATCGGCATAGACGGTGATCACCGTCGGCAACGGCGTGCCGACTTCCTCGCCCTGGGTCTGGGCGTTGAACGCCTTGCAGAATTCCATGATGTTGACGCCACGCTGGCCGAGCGCCGGGCCGATCGGCGGGCTGGGATTGGCCTTTCCGGCCGGCACCTGCAGCTTGATGTAACCGGTAATCTTCTTCGCCATGTTCTGCTCCTATGGCTTAGCGGTGCATGCGGCGGACCGAAGTCTGCCTCCCGCGGATGGAATGGCTTACTTGACGCGCTCGACCTGCTCGAACTCGAGCTCGACCGGGGTGGCGCGGCCGAAGATCGACACCGAGACCTTGACCCGGCTGCGATCGAAATCGAGCTCCTCGACCAGGCCGTTGAAGCTCGCGAACGGGCCGTCGAGCACCTTCACCTGATCGCCGATCTCGAAATCGACCTTGACCTTCTGCTTGGGCGCGGCGGCGGCCGCCTCGTCCTTGGTGTTGAGGATGCGCGCGGCTTCCGCTTCGCTGATCGGCTGCGGCTTGCCCGAGGAGCCGAGGAAGCCAGTCACCTTCGGCGTGTTCTTCACCAGGTGATAGACGTCGTCGTTCATCTCGAGCTTCGCGAGCACGTAGCCGGGAAAGAACTTGCGGTCGGAGGTGATCTTCTTGCCGCGGCGGACCTCGGTCACCTTTTCGGTCGGCACCTCCACCGATTCGACCAGCTGGTCGAGGCCCATGCGGGTCGCATCGGCCATGATCGCATCGCGAACCTTGTTCTCGAAGCCCGAATAGGCGTGGATGATGTACCAGCGCGACATGCCTGAAATCCCAAAAAGCTCAGCCGAGCGTCGCCAGCAGCGCCTGGACGATGCGGCTGAACACCGTGTCGACGGCGAAGAAGAACACGCCGAGGATGACGGTCATCAGCACCACCATGATCCCGGTCGTCACCGTCTCCCGCCGCGTCGGCCACGCGACCTTGTTGGTCTCGGCGCGGACCTGACGGAAGAATTCGGGCACGTTGCGGATGATGTCTCCGAACTTGCTGGATGAAACTGCCGCCACGTACCTGACCTCTGCCATTGTCAACGCCGAACAGGGCCAGCGGCCGCCTGCCGGTTGCCACCGGGGCCGCCTTGGCCTTGCCCTGTTTCCCGAACCCTAGACCGCCGTCATCCGCGGATGGTGGCAGGAGTGGGGGGACTCGAACCCACGGCCCTCGGTTTTGGAGACCGATGCTCTACCAACTGAGCTACACTCCTCCGGGGTTCCGGAGCGGCGCACATAGCGGCGGGGGCAGGGGAAGGCAAGTGGCGGATGCCGTCTGCGCTACCTCATCGCACCGAGAAGGCTCGGCCGCCGATCGCCGCTTACGCGGCCATCTCGTACGGCTGGATCTCGCCCGACAGATAGAGGTTGCGCGCCTTCGCGCGGCTGAGCTTGCCCGAGCTGGTGCGCGGCAGCGTGCGCGGCGGCACGAGCTCGACCACGCAGTTCATGCCGGTGATCGATCGCACCTTCTCCCGGATCTCGTCGCGCAGACGGGTGCGCTCGTCCGGATCCGACGTGCGGCACTGGACGAGCACGGCCGGAGTCTCCTCGCCACCGGGGGTGGTGATCGCGAAGGCGGCGATGTCGCCGGCCTTGAAGCCGGGCAGCTGCTCGACCGCCCACTCGATGTCCTGCGGCCAGTGGTTGCGGCCGTTGATGATGATCATGTCCTTCGCGCGGCCGACGATGTAGACATAGCCGTCGGACAGATAACCCATGTCGCCGGTGTCGAGCCAGCCGTCGGCCATGCACGCCGCCGTCGCCGTCTCGTCCCGGAAATAGCCCTGCATGATCGACGGACCCTTCGCCCAGAGCTTGCCGATCGCGCGTTCGGGGAGCGGTGTGCCGTCCTCCTCGCGAATCTCCACGGTCATGTCGCGCACCGGGCGGCCGCAATTGACGATCGCGCGATAGCGCTGCGGCCGTCCGGCGCCGCTCGTCGCGCCCGACAGCTCGGTTTCCTCGACCAGCTCGACGAGGATGCCTTCGCCCGGCGGCATGATCGAGACCGCCAGCGTGGCCTCGGCGAGGCCGTAGCTCGGCAGGAAGGCGGACGCCTTGAAGCCGGCTTCCGCGAAGGCGTCGACGAATGCCTGCATCACGTCCGGGCGGATCATGTCGGCGCCGTTGCCGGCGATCCGCCAGCGCGAAAGGTCGAACCGGTCGGCGATCTTGGACTGGCTCGACATGCGGCGCGCGCAGATGTCGTAGCCGAAGGTCGGCGAGTAGCTGAGCGTGGTGCCCTCGTTGCGGCTGATCAGGTCGAGCCAGGCGAGCGGCCGGCGCGCGAAATCCTCGGTCTTGAGATAGTCGGTCGAGACCTGGTTGGCGAGCGGCGAGAGGAAGCAGCCGACGAGCCCCATGTCGTGATACCAGGGCAGCCAGGACACGCAGCGGTCGCTGTCGGTCAGCTCCATGCCATGCGAATGCGCGGCGAGATTGTTGAGCAGCGCGCGGTGGGTGACCGCCACGCCGTGCGGGAAGCGGGTCGAGCCGCTGGAATATTGCAGATAGGCGACGTCGTCCGCGCCGGTCTGCGGCAGCGGCGCGGCGGGCGCCGGAAGCGCCGCGAAATCATCCCAGGCGATACCTTCGACGCCGCGCGATGCGGCGGCGGCGACAGCCATGTCGGCAAGCTCCGCGGGGAACAGCAGGAGCCGGGGATCGGAGCTGGCGAGCTGCACGGCAAGCTGGTCGATATAGCTGTCGCGGCCGCCGAACGAGGTCGGCAGCGGCAGCGGCACCGGCCAGGCGCCGGCATAGACCGCGCCCAGGAACAGGGCTGCGAACTCCGGCCCGGTCTCGGCCACGAGCGCGACGCGGTCGCCCGGCGAGACGCCATGCGCGATCAGCCGGCGGGCGTTGACGATCGCGTCCGCGCGCAGCTCGGCATAGGGGTAGGCGCGCGCGAGTTGGCCGCGCGGATCGTGGAAGTTGAGGCCGCGCCGGCCGCGGGCGGCGTAATCAAGCGCCTCGCCGATCGTCGCGAAGTCGGAAAAGCGGCGCGGCAAGTCATCGTATGTCGGCGTCGCCGCCGGCTCCGTCACCGGGCACGCGCCGGAATCCGTCATCGTGCCTGCAACCTCGTCACGCACTCCTGGCAGCTCCTCTATCCGCCGACATCTCCGCTTGGGCCGCGGGGGCCGCTGCGATCATGTTGGTTAGCAGACCGGCCGCGTTCTAAATCCGGCCCGACTGTGGCACAAACGTGGCGCGTGGCACGGGCTCGATCAGATCGCAACCGTCCGCCGCTCGATGCTGCGGCCGTCGAGCGGCTCGCGCTCGATTATGTCGGCCGCTACGCTACTACCCGCGCGAAGCTCCGCGGCTACCTCCAGCGCAAGCTTGCGACCCGCGGTTGGGCCGGCGAGGGGGTGCCCGCGCTGGACGAGATCGTCGCGCGACTCGCTGCGTCCGGGTTCGTCGACGACCGCGCCTTCGCCGCGTCGCGCGCGGCGGGGCTGTCC
>CAXTTP010000288.1:0-3754 GCA_964247195.1 uncultured Sphingomonadaceae bacterium | reverse complement strand
GTGGTCCGCCGCGGCGGCGGCGTGATCGGCCGGTTGCAGGCGCGGCTCGCGCCGATCGCGGCGGGCGGTGCGAGCTGGACGACGCGCCTGCTCGCGGCACCGCTCGCCGGCGGCATCCGCTACAACGGTCCGGCCGAGGTGCTGTGGGGGCTGAGCGGCATCACCGGCCAGCAGCTGACCGGGCCGATCGCAATCGCCGCGGATTTCGGCGGCAGGCTGAACCAGCCGTCGCTGACCGGCGTCATCCGCGCGAACGCGCTCGCCTATGAGAACGAGATCTACGGAACCCGGATCAGCGCGATCGCGCTTGCCGGCCGCTTCACCCAGTCCCGCTTCGAGATCACGAGCCTTGCCGGCAAGGCTGGCGGCGGCACGATCAGCGCGCGCGGCTATGTCGGGCTCGATGCGGCGAGCGGCTTCCCGATCGACGTTTCGGCCACGCTCGACCATGCCCGGCTCGCTCGCAGCGACGCGCTGGCGGCGACCGTCTCGGGCACGGTTGCCGTCACCAACAGCAAGGCCGCCGGCGCGCTGATCAAGGCCGACCTGCACCTGCCCGAGGTGCGCTACGAGATCATCCGCCAGGGCGCGGCCGAGGTCGCCGAGCTGGAAGGCGTGCGCCGCAAGGGTGCGCCGCCGCCCGAGAGCGGGGCGGCCGCAGCCGCCGCCGTGCCGAGCATCTGGAAGCTCGACATGCGCGTCCGCGCCGACAACCGCCTCTATGTGAGCGGCATGGGCCTGGAATCGGAATGGAGCACCGACCTCCATGTCGGCGGCACCAGCGCCACGCCCGAGGTGAGCGGGCGGATGGACATCATCCGCGGCACCTACAGCTTCGCCGGCCGCCGGCTCGACATCTCGTCGGGCACCGTCACCTTCCGGGGCGGCGCCTTGACCGATCCCGACCTCAACATCGTCGCGAGCACGACGGTGGAAAGCGTGACTGCGACGATCACAATCGGCGGCACCGGCCAGCACCCGCAGATCACCTTCTCGTCGACGCCGGCGCTCGCGCAGGACGAGGTGCTTTCCCGGCTGCTGTTCGGCGCGTCGATCACCTCGCTGTCGCCGACGCAGGCGATCCAGCTCGCCGCCGCGCTCAACTCGCTCCGGGGCAGCGGCGGCGGCGGCTTCAGCCCGCTCGGCAAGCTGCGCGGCGCGACCGGCGTCGACCGGCTGCGCGTGCTCGGCGCCGACAAGACGGCCGGGCGCGGCACCTCGCTCGCCGCCGGCCAGTATATCAGCAACAATATCTACGTGGAGATCATCACCGACGCGCGCGGCTTCACCGCCACGCAGCTCGAAATTTCGCTGTCGAAGACGCTCCGGATACTGTCCCAGACCAGCTCGTTCGGCGGCTCGAACGTGACGGTGCGCTACTCGAAGGATTATTGAGGCGCGGGCTGCGTTGCGGCGATTGGATGTCGGAAAGTTACAACCCAGATCGGTAGATGCGGGCCGCGGCGGCGGTGAACAGCGTCGCCAGCCGCGCCGCCCACTCCGCCTGCTGATCGGGCACGGCGATGAGGTCCTGCCGCACCTCCAGCTCCAGATAAGGCACGCCGCGCGGATAGCAGTGGTGCGGCACGCTGAAATCGGTGCCGTCCATGCGATAGGGCTCGTTGTCGCCGACCACGAGCCCGGTTGCGCCGAGGCCAGCCAGCACCGCATGCGCGAAGTGCGTGTCGCCGGCATCGTGGAGCACGCCGACCTGCCAGGGTCGCACCACGCCGCCGAACACCGGCGTGAAGCTATGCAGCGCGATCAGGATGGTGTCGCGGCCGGCCTCCGCGCGGGCATCGAGCGCCCCGGCGATCGCGTCATGATAGGGGGCGTGGATCGCCGCCACCCGCGCCGCGCGCGCGGCGCCGTCGAGCCCGCAGTTGCCGGGGATGCGGGTGCCGTCCGACACCTCCGGGATCGCCGCGGCCGAATCGGGGTCGCGGTTGCAGTCGATCACCAGCCGCGAATAGGTCTGCGCCACGAACGGCGCGTCGAGCAGCCCGGCGAGTGCGGTCCCCAGGCCCATCACGCCGATGTCCCAGCCGATGTGGCGCCGGCGCTCCGCCTCCTCCAACTCAAGCTCGCCGAGCCGCAAGGGTATTGCGCACCCAGAATGATCACCGGTAAGCAGGAACCGAGAGGTGCCAGTGAGGTTGTGCAGCGTGACCGGCGGCGGATCTCCCGCGGCCAGTACGGCGCTGCTTGTGGGCGGTGTCACAATGTATCAAAGCCTCTCGTCATGCCGATCGTCACGGTAGCGCACAGCACCCGCTATTCCTATCGCCAGCCGGTCGGCTTCGGCGAGCACCGGCTCATGGTTCGCCCGCGGGAGAGCTATGACCAGCGGCTGATCGAGACCCGGCTCGTCATCGATCCCGAGCCGGTCGAGGTGCGCTGGCTGCACGACGTGTTCGGCAACGGGGTGGCGATCGCCCGGTTCGACAAGAAGCGGGCGACCGAGCTCAGCTTCGAGAGCTTCGTGCGGATGGACCACGACCCGATCGCGCAGGAGACGATCGCGGTAGAGAATTACGCGCGCACCTACCCGTTCACCTATTCGTCCGAGGACATGCCGGACCTCTTGCGCTCGATCGAACGCAACCACGCCGATCCTCATCGCAAGGTCGACGACTGGGCGCGGCGCTTCCTGCGCGGCGACGGGCCGACCGATACGCTGGCGATGCTGTCCGAGATGACCGCCACGATCCGGCGCGAGTTCACCTATGTCGGCCGCCCCGAAAAGGGCACGCAGACGCCGACCGAGACGCTGAAGCTCGGCCGCGGCACCTGCCGCGACTTCGCGGTGCTGATGATCGAGGCGGTCCGCTCGCTCGGCCTCGCCGCGCGCTTCGTCTCGGGTTACGTCTATAATCCCAGCCGCGGCGAGGGCCGCGTCGGCGGCGGCAACACCCATGCCTGGGTGCGCATCTTCCTGCCCGGGTCCGGCTGGCTCGAATTCGATCCGACCAACGGCATCGTCGGCAATCGCGGCCTGATCCGTGTCGCCGTCGCGCGCGACCCGGCACAGGCGGTGCCGCTATCGGGCAGCTGGTTCGGTTTCCCCTCAAGCTCGACCGGCATGCACGTTTCCGTCGAGATCCACCTCGAGGAGGCGGAAAGCGCCCTCCCCCTCACCCACGCCATCGCTGGCCGGAGATCCTGATCATGCTGATCCGCTGCGGATATGAGCTGAAGTTCGACAGCCCGGCGAACACGCCGATGCTCGCACAGCTGAGCCTGCACCCGTCGCGCAACAAGGACCTGCGCACGCCGCACCGCATCCGTGCCGAGCCGGACATCCCGATGTACGACTATGTCGACACGTTCGGGAACACCTGCACCCGGCTGGTGACGCCGATCGGCATGCTGACGCTGTCCGCCGACTTCGTGGTGCACGATTCGGGCACGACCGACGTCTACGCCCCCGACGCGCAGCAGATCCCGGTCGACGCGCTGCCGGACGACGTGCTCCTGTTCCTGCTCAGCAGCCGCTATTGCGAGATCGACCGGCTGTCCGATACCGCCTGGTCGCTGTTCGGTCACACCAAGCCGGGCTGGGGGCGCGTGCAGGCGATCGTCGAGTTCGTCCACAACCACATAACCTTCGGCTACGAGCACGCGCGGCCGACCAAGTCGGCGTGGGACGGTTTCCAGGAGCGGCGCGGCGTGTGCCGCGACTTCGCCCACCTCGCGATCACCTTCTGCCGCTGCATGAACATCCCGGCGCGCTACGCGACGGGCTACCTGGGCG
>CAXTTP010000287.1:0-3761 GCA_964247195.1 uncultured Sphingomonadaceae bacterium | reverse complement strand
CGAGCTATTGGTGGAACAGCGACAAGTTCCTGGGGCCGGCGATCCTGTTGCAGGCGTATCGCTGGCTCGCCGACAGCCGCGACGAGATGACCGGCGAGCGACTGGACGAGCTCGAGGATCCGTTCCGTCTCTACCGCTGCCACACGATCATGAATTGCGCCAACGTCTGCCCCAAGGGCCTGAACCCGGCGCGTGCGATCGCCGAAGTCAAGAAGATGGTCGTCGAGCGGCAGATCTGAGCGACGTGGCCGGCGAGGAGCGACATGCGCCGCTCGAGCGCAGGACGCCCGAGTTCGGGTTCGATCCCGATCCCGCGGCGCCCGGCTGGTTTATCTGGGGCCCGCGCGAGAACGGCCATTTCAACACGCTTTACGATCCGGTGCGCGTGCAAAGGCTCGACGACGGCCGCGCGCTGGTGCGGATCGTGCCGCAGGAGCTGCTGACCAGCGCCAACGGCACGATCCACGGCGGCGCGATGCTGGGCTTCATCGACATCGCCTTGTTTGCCGGCGCGCGCGGCTGCGGGGTGCGGGCGGAATGGGCGGTAACGCTGGATCTCGCCTCGCACTTCATCGGCCCGGCCCGTCACGGCGTCGCGCTCGATGCCGAGGTCGAGCTGCTCCGCGAGACCGGGCGGCTGCTCTTCCTTCGCGGGCTGGTGATGCAGCAGGGCGAGCGCGTCGCCGCATTCTCGGCGACGGTGCGCAAGGCGACCGCCGCCAAGTGACTGGCGCGAGGTGACCGGCGTTCTCGGCCGCTACGACGCGCTCGTCGCGGCGGGGGAGTTGCGGCCGGATGCCGACCAACGCGCGACCGTGCTCCGGCTCGACCGGCTGGCCAACGAGCTGGCGGAGGTGCCGGCGCGCGGCAGCGTGCTGTGGCGGATGCTGCGCAAGGCGCCGCCGAGCCCGCGCGGCATCTACATGTGGGGCGGCGTCGGTCGCGGCAAGTCGATGCTGATGGACCTGTTCTTCCACTCCGTCGCGATTTCCGCCAAGCGCCGCGTCCACTTCCACGAGTTCATGATGGAGGTGCACGACCGGCTGCGCGTCGAGCGCGCCAAGGAACAGGGCGATCCGATCGCGCCCGTCGCGGCCGACCTTGCCGCCGACCTCAAGCTCCTCGCGTTCGACGAGATGGTCGTCAACAATTCCGCCGATGCGATGATCCTCAGCCGGCTGTTCACGGCGCTCGTCGATGCCGGCGTGACCGTCGTCACCACCTCCAACCGCGCGCCCGCCGACCTCTACAAGGACGGGCTGAACCGCGAGCATTTCCTGCCGTTCATCGCGCTGATCGAGAGCCGGCTCGACGTGATCTGCCTGAACGGCCCGACCGACTACCGGCTGCAGCGGCTAGGCGGTTTTCCCACCTGGTACGTACCGAACGGTCCGGAAACGACGGCGGCGCTCAGCGCCGCATTCTTCCGCCTCACCGACTATCCGCCCGAAGACCGCGCGCATGTCCCGGCCGAGGAGCTGGCGGTGCCCGGCGGCCGCACGTTGCATGTGCCCAAGAGCCTGAAGGGCGTCGCCGTCTTCTCGTTCAAGCGGCTGTGCGGCGCGGCGCGCGGTGCCGCCGACTATCTCGCGATCGCGCGCCGGTTCCACACCGTCATTCTGGTCGGCGTGCCGATCCTCGGCGCGGAGCAGCGCAACGAGGCGGCGCGGTTCAAGACGCTGATCGATGCCCTCTACGAACATAGCGTCAAGCTGTTGGCCGGTGCGGACGCCGTGCCGGCGGCGCTCTATCCGGCGGGAGACGGCGCGTTCGAGTTCGAGCGCACCGTCTCGCGGCTGATGGAGATGCAGTCCGCCGACTACCTGGCGCGGGGCCACGGCGTCGGTTGACGGCCCACCGCAGCCTGCCATGCTGCCCAGGACCAGATTCGAAAGGCCGCCATGCGCAGGTTCGCCGTACTCCTCGCCACAATCGCCTTCGCCGCCCCGCTCGCCGCCGCGACGCCCGAGCCCTGGCACGGCAGGGCGGTCGCAATGCTCAAGCATGCCATCGAGGTGCCGACCGTCGAGGGGCGCGGGCGGACGCCGGAGCTGGCCGCCTATTTCGCGGACCAGTTCCGCAGCGCCGGCTTCGCCGCGGCCGACATCCATGTGCTGCCGTACAAGGGCAGTGCGAGCAACGACACCGCGGCGCTGATCGTGCGCTGGCCGGCGGCGGCGCCTGGAAAGAAGCCGATCCTGCTGATGGGCCATATGGACGTCGTCGAGGCCAAGCCCGGCGACTGGACCCTCGATCCGTTCAAGTTCGTCGAGAAGGACGGCTATTTTTATGGCCGCGGCACGCTCGACATGAAGGGCGGCGACGTCGCCATCGTCACCGCCTTGCTCCGCCTGAAGGCGCAGGGCTTCAAGCCCAAGCGCGACATCGTAGTGCTGTTTACCGGCGACGAGGAGACGACCGGCAAGGGCGCCGAGCTGGCCGCGACCGAGTGGCGCAAGTGGACCGATGCCGAGTTCGGGCTGAACGCCGACGGCGGCGGCGGCCGCTTCGCCGCCGACGGCAAGCCGCTCGGCTTCACCCTCCAGACCGCCGAGAAGACCTACGCCCAATATCAGTTCGCTACCCACAACAAGGGTGGCCACTCGTCGAAGCCGCGCCCCGACAACGCGATCTACGAGCTCGCCCATGCGCTCGAGCGGCTGGAGACCTACCGCTTCGCGCCGGCGCTGAACGATACGACCCGCGCCTATTTCACCGAGCGCCAGAAGAGCGAGAAGGGGCCGCTCGGCGATGCGATGCGGGCCTGGCTCAAGGACCCGAACGACGGCAAGGCCGCGGACTTCATCGAAGCGAGCGTCGAGGAGGTCGGCCTGACACGCACGCGCTGCGTCGCCACGCGGCTGTTCGGCGGCCATGCCGACAACGCGCTGCCGCAGCTTGCGACTGCTTCGGTCAACTGCCGGATCCTCCCCGGCGTGTCGCCGGACGCGATCCGCGACGAGCTGCAGAAGGTGGCCGGAGAACCGGGCGTCGTGGTGACGCGGCTCGACGTGGCGGTGAGCAGCCTCGCCTCGCCGCTCCGCCCCGACGTCACCTCCGCCTACACCGCCGCGGTTCGCGCGCGCTTTCCCGGCACGGCGATCATCCCGGAGATGTCGACCGGCGCCAGCGATGCCCGGCCGCTCCGCGTCGCCGGCATGCCCGTATATGGCACCGACGGCATCTGGATCGTGTCGCCCGAGGACGAGCGCGCGCACGGCCGCGACGAGCGCATTCCCGTCAAGGCGCTAGACGACGATGTCGATCATTGGACGGCGCTGGTGACGAGCCTCGCCGGCTGACGAGCCGCGCCGGCCGGCGCTTGAGTTCGCCACCGCGAACTTTCCTGCCCGATCCAGCCCGTCATGGTTGCCGCACCCGATCGATGCGGCTAAGCGATCCCCCGTTCCGGCGGCCGGTCCTGGGCCGCGTTCCAGTCTTCCAGCAAAGCGGGGGCGAGGTATGGCTCGTAAGAAGATCGCGCTGATCGGCGCAGGTAATATCGGCGGCACGCTCGCCCATCTCGCCGCATCCAAGGAGCTTGGCGACGTCGTCCTGTTCGATGTCGTGGAGGGCGTGCCGCAGGGCAAGGCGCTCGATCTCGCCCAATGCGGGCCGGTCGAGGGCTTCGACAGCGCGCTCAAGGGCACCAACGACTATGCCGACATCGCCGGCGCCGACGTGATCATCGTCACCGCCGGCGTCGCCCGCAAGCCCGGCATGAGCCGCGACGACCTGCTCGGCATCAACCTCAAGGTGAT
>CAXTTP010000286.1:0-3768 GCA_964247195.1 uncultured Sphingomonadaceae bacterium | reverse complement strand
ACCTTGGGCTATCTCAGCCCCATGGACTTCGAGCGGCAAGCGCAGGTAGCTTAACCTCGTGTCCATCGGACCGGCAGCAGCTCAGCCAGCCTTCGGCCCGCCTGCGGGGCAACCCTGCGACAAACTCAAGAAGTGCGTCGAACTCCCGATAAGAGCCGCCATCTAGAGCCCGCGGGAATTCGGCACCAACCGTACGCCGACAGGGCTCTTCTTCCACTTGTCTTCCAGTCTGATCTCAGCTCGAAACGTCAGCCAGCATATGGTTGCGTGGTGCGACCACCGCCGTCCCTAGGTGTCTGAGTTGTAATGTCTATTTTGTGTTACAATGGTTGCGGGGACCCGCTTCCATCTTAACTTGCGACCTCGGCCACCGGCGAGCTTCATCACTTTCTACGATGCGATGCCCTCCCCTGCCCGGTTCCCGGGGCTATTTGCAACTCTCGCGTGATGTTCGGCTGGCCGAGAGCCGCCCGCACTTCAGAGATAGAAAGCGAACACTTGTTCATCATAGCGCCAAGAGCCGTCTTCAGCATTCCGCGGAAGCGCCGCCACCGCCAGGTCCACCATCCGCTGTAGCTTCCGCCATCCAGTCGATGACGGCGGCGAGAGCCTTGGCCGTGCTTGCGCCACTCGCTCGTGCTTCGGCGAAGATGGCGAGCTGACGATCCGCGCTCGTTCCCCCAGATACGATCGCGCGTGCTCGCGCTACCTCCGGCGCACAGCCCAGCGCATCGGCATCCTCCGCGATGTCGCTCAGCAGAGCCTCAAGGTGATCGGCGAACGGCGTGACGGTACCGGCCTCGTCGATAAGGCTGGCATGGACACCCCGGCGCTGGGCGCGCCACATGTTCTCGGAGGCGATGGCGCGGGATGCGCTTGTCAGGTCGCGGTTGAGCTTCGGATTGCGGTCGACCCGGCGGACCAGGCAGCGGTAGAGCGCGGCGATCGTGAGCGTGTCGTCGAGCCGCGTGCAACTGTCGGCGACGCGCATCTCGAGCGTGGGAAAGCGGATCGACGGCCGCAGCGTCCACCACAGGAAACTCGCATCGGCGATCGCTCCCGAGCGCACCATCGCGGCGACGAAGCGATCATAATCTTCCGCGTCGGGGAAGAGCTCCGGCAGGCCGGTGCGCGGCATCTCGCCCCAGACCGAAAGCCGGTACGCGCTGAGCCCGGTGTTGCGCCCCTGCCAGAACGGCGACGGTGCCGAGAGCGCGAGCAGCGTCGGCGTGTGCGGCAGCAGCCGGTTCATGAGATCGACGCGGGCGTCCGGTTGCGGCACTTCGACATGGATATGCATGCCGCAGACGACGTCGCGCCGCGCCAGCATCTGCATATCCTCCGCGATTGCGTCGTAGCGCTCCTTCTGGGTCCGGCTCTGCCGCCGCCATTTGGCGGTGGGATGGCTGCCGCCGGCGAGGACGAGGATGCCATGCTCGCGCCCGATCTCTGCCAGCCCGGTGCGCTGGCCCGAGAGCGAGGCTCGCGCCGCCGCGAAATCGGTACACGGCAGCGTCATGATCTCGACCTGCGAGTCGAGCAGTTCGCGCTCGACTTCGGGCATGCGATCACGGACGGCCTTGTGGAACGGCTTCACGCGCCTCGGCGTCCCGCGCGTGCGTGCGTCGGCCAGGAACAGCTCTTCCTCGATGCCGAACTGATACGTCGCCGCCATGGTCTATCCACCGCTCGCCTGCCGCTTCATCGCGGCTGATCGGGATCGAGCAGGCTGCCGGACCTCGCGTCGATCACACCGGTATCAAACAAGAAATACAAGCCATGGCTCGTGCAGCCAGCCAACCCCGCCTCCTGAATTGCGGAAGCGAACGTTGCGCTAGATTGCTGACATGCGATCAGCAGAAGTTTATAAGATCAATCGGTCGCGGCGTGCGCCAATCCGCTACGGCCGATCCACCGGGCGAAGCTTGCCGATAGCTCCGGATCGCCGTCCAGCACGATGCGCTTCGCGCCGAGCTCCGCATCGAAGTCGCTCATTCCCATCCACGCAGAAGTCATGGCGCGGAGATCGGCGGTGACGAGCAGATCGACATCATGTCCCGGGTCGAGCGAACACAGGTCGACTGCGGCACCGGGGACTACGATAAGCCAATAGCGCGCCTCTGCTATCGGCAGCTCCGGATAGCGGAACTCTACGACCACGCGGCGAACGGGCATCGGCTCCGGCTGCAGGTTGCGGCGCATGTTCCACATCAGCAGCCGGGCATCAAGGTTAGCGAGCGAGCAGTTCGAATCCACCCAGCGCAGTGCCCAGCGTCCAAGCCCCCGAACGATTGGCGCCAGATCGCGTCCGGACGCCGTCAGAATGTACTCGCCGCCGGAATGAACCAATATGCCTGCCTGCTCCAGTTCCCGCAGCCGCTTCGACAGCAGCGCGGACGACATACGTGGCACGCCGCGACGGATCTCGTTAAACCGGGTCGAGCCCGAGAGCATTTCGCCCAGCACGACCAGCGTCCAGCGCGTTGCCAGCAATTCAGCCGCCATAGCTACGGGACAGAACTGGCCGTAGAGGGAGCTTTCGGCGACAGGAACGCGCACCCAATCGCCGCCTTCCGAAGAGATTTCACGAGAATGCATCGGTTCAGTTCCTGAACTTGTGGTCTCCCACGATCCTGCGACTCTCACGGTTCCGGTCGAGAGGAGCAAGCCATGCCATTAGTGGACATTCACGTGATCAAGGGTGTTTTCACGCCCGAGCAGAAATCGGCGATGATCGCGAAGGTGACGGATGCGATGGTATCCGTGGAAGGCGAAAACTTGCGCGGAGTCACGTGGGTAAAAATCAACGAGGTTGAAAGCGGAAACTGGGCGATTGGGGGCAAGCCACTGCAAGCGGCCGACGTGCAAAAGATGGCGGCTGGCTAACATCCGCTCGGCAGCGACGCGATGTGCCTGCGGGCTAGCAGCGTCATAGCTATCTAGCTTTTGGCTCTCACAGCTTGATCTTCGCCCCGTCGGGATCGGTAGCCAGGCAAAGCGACCACTTGGATCGGCTTTTTGGCTCGTGATCGTGTGAGTGGGCTCGGTCGCGAGACATTGTCGCTCTATCCATCAGCTAGCGGCAGTGCGGTCCGGCACGGATTGAAGGCCGCTACTGATTCACTGGTGATCGTCTGACGTGCTCCCCAGAAATCATGCCATTGGTAAGTTAGCTCGTCAGATGGAGACGAGTGATGCGGCGAAGCCGATTTACCGAAGATCAGATCATTGGGGTGCTGCGGGAGCATGAGGCGGGCGTGAAGACGGCCGATCTGTGCCGGAAGCACGGGATCAGCGATGCGACCTTTTACACCTGGAAGTCGAAGTACGGTGGCCTGACGGTGTCCGACGCTGCGCGGTTGCGGGCGCTCGAGGACGAGAACCGGCGGCTGAAGAAGCTGCTGGCGGAGTCGATGCTCGACGTGTCGGCGTTGAAGGATCTGCTGGGAAAAAACTGACCCGGTCTGTGGAGCGCTACGCTGCGGTGGAGAAGCTGATGGCCGATCACGGCTTCTCCGAGCGTCGCGCCTGCAGGCTGATCGGGGTCAATCGGTCGGCGTGGCAATCTGAGCCGCTTCGCGGGCAGGACGATGCTGTCCGCGAGCGGATGCGCGAGATCGCCAATGAGCGCCGTCGGTTCGGCTATCGGCGGCTGGCGATCCTGCTCAAGCGTGAGGGCAAGGGTATGAACCTGAAGAAGGTGTATCGGCTGTACTGAGCTGCCCCCTTCTGAGTGGTCCATCGACTATGACAGTCTGGACCAAGGAA
>CAXTTP010000285.1:3076-3780 GCA_964247195.1 uncultured Sphingomonadaceae bacterium | reverse complement strand
GTTCGGGTGATGGTCGGCTTGTCCCAAAGCGGGACGAGCTTGGCCCAATGGCCGTTAAGTATAGCTGAAACCCCAGGTGGATGCGCCGCGTATAGGTAAAGATGCGGTTCCTCACGTCTGCGGCCGCAGCACGGAGAGAAAGCCATGTCCATGAAAGCATTTGTTGCGATTGTCTCGCTCGGCCTTGCAGTGCCGGCATCCGCCGCGCAGTTCAGCTTCACTTTTGCGGGCACCGCCTTGTTCGGGATTCCGGCGAATATTGTCGGCAGCGGCATCTTCACGACTTCGGACACGGCGGCTACCACCACCAACGGGCAGACCGCATTCCTGGTCACGGGCACCAGCGGGACATATGACGGATCGGCGATCAACGGGCTGCAGCTGGGCTTCTTCGGCGGCGACAATCTCTATTATACGACCGGGCCGACGTTCACCGACGGCAACGGCATCAGTTTCACGACGGCGGCGGGTGCGTCGGTCAACCTGTTCTACCAGGATTCGGCTCCGTCCTACCGGGTCAACGCGCAGAACCCGTTCGTCACCGGCTTCGTGACGGCAACGTCTGCGCCGGTGTCGGCGGTGCCGGAGCCCGCGACCTGGGCGATGCTGGTCGGCGGGTTCGGGCTGGCGGGCGGCATGATGCGGCGGCGGGCGACGCCAGTCCTGCGGACCGCGTGAAACGGACGTCGCCCTTTCTCGCGTGC
>CAXTTP010000285.1:0-3066 GCA_964247195.1 uncultured Sphingomonadaceae bacterium | reverse complement strand
GAAGGGCTTCCGTTTACTCCACCCAGTCGAGCCCGATCTCCTTGTAGAGGCCGCGATCCTCTTCCCACTCCGGGCGGACCTTGACGTGGAGGAAGAGGTGGACCTTGCGGCCGAGCAGGGTTGCGAGTTCGGCGCGGGCGCGGCTGCCAATCTCCTTGAGGCGGGCACCGCTCTTGCCCAGCACGATCGCGCGCTGGGTATCGCGACCGACCAGGATCTGCTGGTGGATGGCGACCGAGCCGTCTCTGCGCTCCTCATATTTCTCGATCTCGACCGCGCTCGCATAAGGCAGCTCGGCATGGAGCTGGAGGTAGAGCTGCTCGCGCGTCACCTCGGCGGCGAGCATCCGGTCGGTCGCGTCGGAGACCTGGTCCTCCGGGAAATGCCACGGCTCTTCCGGCACCCGCGCGGCGAGTGCCGCCTTCAGACCCGCCACGCCGTCGCCGGTCGACGCGCTGACCATGAAGATCTCCTGCGGATCGAGCGCTTGCTGGACGCGGTGGGCGAGTTCCAGCAACCGCGCCTTGTCGGCGATGTCGACCTTGTTGAGGATGACCACCAAGGGCTCGGCGCGCGCCTTCAACGCGTCGACGAGCGGCTGGATGCGGGCGGTCAGCCCCGTCCTGGAGTCGATCACCAGCGCGATCAGATCGGCATCGCTGGCCCCGCCCCACGCGGCCGCGACCATCGCCCGGTCGAGCCGGCGCCGCGCCTCGAAGATCCCCGGCGTATCGACGAGCAGCAGCTGCACGCTGCCCTCGATCGCGATGCCGAGCAGGCGGGCCCGCGTCGTCTGCGCCTTGGGGCTGACGATCGCGACCTTCTGGCCGACCAGTGCGTTGACCAGGGTCGACTTGCCGGCATTGGGCGCGCCGACAACCGCGATCAGGCCGCAGCGTTCGCCTTCGTTCATTTCAGCGACTCCAGCAGTTTCGCGGCTGCGGCGGTTTCCGCCTCCTGCTTGCTCGATCCCTCGGCGCTGGCCTCGCCGCTTCCGGGGATCGCGACCACGACGGTGAAGCGCGGGCTGTGGTGCGGGCCGGTGCGGCCGGTGAGGCTGTAGGCCGGCGGCCGGCGGTGGTTCGCCGCCGCCCATTCCTGCAGTGCCGACTTGGGATGCTGCGGCGCGCCACCGCCGGCATCGACCCGGCTTCCCCAGGCGCGGTGGATGAAGCGCTCCGCCGCTGCCAGCGTGCCCTCCAGGAAAAGTGCGCCGATCAGCGCCTCGACGACGTCGCCCAGCACATTGTCGCTGTCGCCGGCGCCGTCGTCGCGGGCCTGCTTGCCGAGCCGGACATGGCGCGCGAGGCCGATCTCACGCGCGACCTCGGCGCAAGTCTCGCGGCTGACCAGCGCGTTCAACCGGCGCGAGAGCTTGCCTTCCGGCTCGTCCGGCAACAGCCGGTAAAGCCAGGCGGCGACGACGAGGCCGAGCACCCGGTCGCCGAGGAATTCGAGTCGCTCGTAATCGGGGTCGCCGTGGCTCGCATGGGTGAGCGCGCGGCCGAACAGCGCGGGATCGGCCGGCATATGGCCGAGCGCGGACTGGATCCACGCGACGACGGCATCGCCGCTCAAGGCCAGGATGCCTGCTCGTACCGCGAAGCAATCGACCCGATCGGCGCCGGACCGCCTGCGCTCTTCAGGGTTTTCGCGAGCGCGCCGGCCACCTTCATTCCCGACCTTTCCTTACGCGACCCCGCTATCGGGTCGCGGCGCGCGATGCAGCAACAATGTGCGCGCGCCGCGCGTCGCGGCAGGGGGGTTCTGTTGAATCGGCTCGAGACCGCTGATCGAGTGGGCCTATCGCGGGAACGGTGCCACCGCATGTTCGAACATCTCGCGGTCCGCTTCCAGGAAGGCGGGCGCCAAGGCGTCGCGGAGCAGCGCGATGGTCTCGTGGATCGGCGCCAGGTCGGCCGCGTCGATCAGGTTGCGCCGGTGCAGCACCCGCAACGTCTCGCACGACGAGACCAGCGCGATTTGGGCGATGGCGTGGATGAAGGCGGTGTGCCGCGCCGCCTGGACGTCGAACGGCTCGTCGTCGGCAGGGTCGGGGGTCTGGACCACGGGCAGGTCGGGCGTATCGGTCATCTCGCGGATTTCCTCGTGCTTTCCGACGCCTAGATTGTGGCGAGGGCCGCCGCCTGCAATGCCCGTTCGGTGATCGCCGCCGGATCGGGCGCGCCGGCCGGCACCAGCCAGCTGCCGCCGACGCACAGCACCGCCGGCATCGCCAGCCAGTCGGCGGCATTGGCCCGCGATACGCCGCCGGTGGGGCAGAAGCGGCACTGGAAGAACGGCGCCGCCAGTGCCTTCAGCGCCTTGGTGCCGCCGGCCGCCTCGGCCGGGAAGAACTTGAAATGATCGAGGCCGAGATCTAGCCCGCGCATGATGTCGGCGGCATCGGCGACGCCGGGCAGGAACGGCACCCCGCTCGCGATCGCCGGCCGCCCGACCGTCTCGGTGAGGCCGGGGCTGACGACGAAGCGGGCGCCGGCGTCCAGCGCGTTCCGGAGCTGCGCCTCATTCACCACCGTGCCGGCACCGGCGACCGCGCCCTCGACCCTCGCCATCTCGGCGATCGCCTCGAGCGCGGCGCCGGTGCGCAGCGTCACCTCCAGCGCGCGGATGCCGCCGGCGACCAGCGCCTCGGCGATCGGCCGGGCATGCGCCGCGTCCTCCACCACCAGCACCGGGATCACCGGCGCCAGCCCCATTACCGCGGCGATGTCGATCATTCTCGATGCTCCTGCGCGAAGGCGGCGGCCGCGCCGAAGAGGCCCGGTTCGGGGTAGGTGACCAGCTTGACCGGCAGCGCCTGCATACGGCTCTGAAAGCGTCCCTTGGCGGCGTAGCGCGTAGCGAATCCCGATCCCGCGAGATGGTCGCGGAGCCGCAGGCCCAGGCCGCCTGCGACCACCGTCGCCGCCGCTCCGTGCGCCAGCGCCATGTCGCCGGCGACGGCGCCCAGGCTGAGGCATAGCCGGTCCATCGCCGCCACTGCCAGCAGATCGCTGCCGTCCAGCGCGCGCGGCCATAGCGTCTTGTCGTCGAGATGCCGGA
>CAXTTP010000284.1:0-3797 GCA_964247195.1 uncultured Sphingomonadaceae bacterium | reverse complement strand
GGCCTGGCGGGTGGCGGCGCCGCTCGACGCCGGCGCGATGGCGGGCGCGGCGGCGCGGCTGATCGGGCGTCACGACTTCACGACCTTCCGCTCTGCTCAGTGCCAAGCCGAGAGTCCGATCCGGACGCTCGACGCGCTGACCGTGCGGCGTGAGGGCGATCGCATCGAGATCGTCGCGGCGGCGCGCTCCTTCCTCCACCATCAGGTGCGTTCGATGGTCGGCTGCCTGGCGCTGGTCGGCCGCGGCAAGTGGCTCGCCGACGATGTCGAGGCTGCGCTTCGCGCCCGCGACCGTGCTGCGCTGGGGCTCAACGCGCCGCCCGACGGGCTCTATTTCGTCGAGGCGCTCTACGCCTGATCAGGCGGCCGCCGACCGGCCAAGCCCGAACAGCCGGGCGAGCGACTGATCGAGCATCATCAACTGCCACAACAGCCTGCCATGATCGGCCCGGCCGGCGCGGTGATCGGCGGCGAGCGTGGCGATCGCGGCGCTGGAGAACCAGCCGGTCTCGGCCAGCGCCGAACCCTGCGCAATCGCATCGGCGCGGGCCGCCAGCGGACCGCGGAACCAGGCCGCGATCGGCGTGACGAAGCCCATCTTCTTCCGGTACAGGATTTCGCGCGGCAGATAGTCTCGCAATGCTCGCTTCATCAACCACTTGCCGGTCTGCCCTCGTACCCGCATCGAACGCGGCAGGCGGCTCGCGAACTCGATAAGGCGGTGATCGAGCAGCGGCTCGCGCGCCTCCAGGCTCACCGCCATGCTCGCCCGATCGACCTTGGTGAGAATGTCTCCCGGCAACCAGATCTTCATGTCGGCATATTGCGCGCGGTCGAGCCCGTCGCGCGCCGGGGCGCCCCGCATCGTCGCGACATACCGATCCTCGGCGCGATGACCGCCCAGCGCGCGCTGCGCGGCGGGCGTGTAGAGGCGCGCGCGCAGCGACGGGCCGGTTACCCCGACCGCGGCGGCATAGGCCTCCTCGGGCGAGCGGCCGATCGCCTGCAGCGTCGTCTTGGCGCGGAGCGGCCGGGGCGCCCAGTCCAGCTTCGGCCAGGCGTCGCCGAGCGCACCGATACCCGAACGCAGCGCGCCCGGCAGAGCGCCGCGGAGCCGCTCCTCGCCGACATGGAAGACGTGGCGGCGATAACCGGCGAACGCCTCGTCGGCACCGTCGCCCGACAGCGCGACCGTCACCCGCTCGCGCGCGAGTTCGCAGACCCGATAGGTCGGCAGCGCGGAGGCATCTGCGAACGGCTCGTCGAAAGCGACGCCAAGTGTCTCGATCAGGCCGAAATCCCCGGCCGCGACTATGCGCTCGCGATGCGCGGTATGGAACCGTTCGGCGACGATGCGGGCAAAAGCGGTCTCGTCATGATCGGCCTCGTCGAAGCCGATCGAGCAGGTCTCGACCGCGCCGCGGCTCGCTTCCGCCATCAGCGCCACGACCGCCGAGGAGTCCACGCCGCCGGACAGGAAGGCGCCGAGCGGCACGTCGGAGATCATCCGCGAGCGCACCGCGTCCCGCATCCGTGCGACCAGCTCCTCCTCGAGCGCGGGCACGCTGCGGCGATCGCGATCCGCGAAGCTCAGGTCCCACCAGCCGATCGGCTGCGGCACGCCCCGGCCGCGCCGCAAGGTGAGATGGTGGCCGGCCGGCAGCTTCTTCACCCCGGCGACGATGCAGGCATCGTCCGGGACGTAGCCGAGGCCGAGATAATCATCGATCGCGCTGAAGTCCGGCGTCCGGCGAAGCAGCGGATGGACGAGCAGGCCCTTAAGCTCGGACGCGAAGGCGACGCTGCCGTCGGACAGCTCGACATAATGGAGCGGCTTTACGCCCAGCCGGTCGCGGGCCAGGAACAGGCAGCCCTGGTCGGCGTCGTGGAGGGCGAAGGCGAACATGCCGTGGAAGCGGCTCAGGCAGTCCGGCCCCCATTGCCGCCAGCCGTGGAGGATCACCTCGGTATCGCTGGCCGTCCGGAAGACATGCCCCAGCGCCTCAAGCTCGCCACGCACATCCCTGAAATTGTATATTTCTCCGTTGAAGACGACGACGAGGCGACCGTCCTCGGTGGCCATCGGCTGATCGCCGGTGCCGAGATCGATGATCGCCAGCCGACGGTGACCCAGCCCGACACCGGGGGCCGTCCAGACACCGGCGCCGTCGGGACCGCGATGCGCGAGCGCATCGGTCATCTGCCGCACCCGCGACGGCTCGACCGGCTTGGCGACCTGAAGGTGGAAGAGGCCGGCGATGCCGCACATCGGTCAGCGCCTGCCCATGCCGGCGACGCGATCGACCGGCCCGAGCGCGTTCAGAAAGGCATCCACCGCCGGCCGGCCACTGCCCTGCCCGGGCTGGACCGCGGAGACGAGCACGGCGGCGGCACGCTGCGAACCGCCGAGCAGGCGAGCGCGCAGGGTTTCGAGCTTCACGCGCAGGTCGCTGCCGGTGCTGACATCGCGGACGAGATAGAAGATCGCGACCTCCCGGACAACCGGGCCGGGGCCGGAGATGCGGAAGGCGCGACCGCCAGCGGGTGCCCGCGAATCGTCGGTCCACGCCCAAGCGCCATCCGGATCGACCGCTCCCTGACCGTAGCCGACCAGCTCACGGCCTTCCTCCTGCCGATCGTAGACGGCGATCGCGAGATCGACGACTCGGCCGCGCGCATCGCGGTAGTGGCCGATCAGCTTCTGGTCGGCGCCGCGATAGCGCGGTCGCCAGAACGGGCCGGGCGCAGTATCGACCCGCGTCCAGCCCGGCACCGCCGGGAGCGCGAGCGCCGGCGAGGGCCCGCGCCGGCTGCTCGCGTCCACCATCGCGCCCCAGCCGATCGGCAGCACGGCAAGCGCAAGCACGGCCGTCGCAATCGCAGCGATCCGGCGGGTCGCATCGGCAGGCGGGGGCAGCGGCTGGAGATCGCGCGGATCGAACCAGGGAGCGTCCACCGCCCGATCGAAGAACGGCCAGGCGATCGCCATCAGCACGACCAGCACGACCGCGAAGAATACCCAGCCGTAGATGACATGGTCGAAGCCGACCGCGAAGTCCGAGCTCGTCAGATAGGCGACGTAGATCGTCCCCCACGCACGCAGGCCGTTGGCGAGCAGCGGCAGCGCCAGCGCCACCGCGACGAACAGCGTACGACGCGCCGGCGAGAGGAAGCAGACATTGCCGACCAGCGCCGCATAAGCGGCCATTGCAACCAGGAACTTCACGCCCGAGCACGCCTCCGCCACCTCGAAATAGCCGTTCGGGATCGAGATGAAGACGCCTTCGATATGCGCGGGCACGCCGGCAAGCCCGAGCAGGCCCATGCACATCCGGGCGGTGAGCGTCTGCAGCGGCGGAACCAGTTCCTCGCCTGCCGGGATCAGGAAGAGAGCGTAGGCGAGCGGGAACAGCAGCCCGCGCGCTACCGCAGGGCCGAGGCAGGCGACCACCGCCCCCTGCAGCATCACCACCACGCCATATTGCCGCGCCAGAGCGACGCCGGCGGCATCGCCGAGCAGCCAGCCGAACCCGCCGGCGGCCGCGAGCAGCAAGCCCGGCGCCCAGGCCCTCGGCACCAATAGCCGCAGCTCGGGCAATCGCTGCCAGACGAGCCAGGCGATGATCGGCGGCAGGAACAGGCAATGGCCGAACGTCGAGCTGTCCCACCACTGCCCGATCATGTCGGCGACGTCGCCGTAGAACAGCAGCAGGATGGCGCCGGACAGAAGCGCCAGCGCAATCAGGTGGCGGCGCCAGCCGGTGGGCGCGGCAAGGCCAACCGGCGCGGTATCGGGG
>CAXTTP010000283.1:0-3834 GCA_964247195.1 uncultured Sphingomonadaceae bacterium | reverse complement strand
ACACCACCAGCGTGCGCGTCGGCGGCGACAAGATGGACGAGGCGATCTCCTCCTATGTCCGCCGCAACCACAACCTGCTGATCGGCGAGGCCACCGCCGAGCGGATCAAGAAGGCCGCCGGCATCGCCACCATGCCCGCCGACGGCAAGGGCCGGACGCTCACCATCAAGGGTCGCGACCTCGTCAATGGCGTACCTGCCGAGATCACCATCACCCAGGCGCAGATCGCCGAGGCGCTGGCCGAGCCGGTCTCGGCGATCGCCGAGGTCGTGCGCCGGGCGCTCGAGCATACCGCGCCGGAACTCGCCGCCGACATCGTCGACCATGGCATCGTGCTGACCGGCGGCGGCGCTCTCCTCAACGGTCTCGACCAGGTGCTGCGCGACGTCACCGGCCTGCCCGTGACCGTCGCCAACGATCCGCTCACCTGCGTGGCGCTCGGCACCGGCCGTGCCCTCGAGGATCCCAACCTGCGCGGCGTGCTGCAGACCGCCTGAATCCGCTCCGCCGGCGGCGAACGCCTTCCCGCCTCGCGCCAAGGCTGGTATTCACCTCGCCGGACGATGAGGGGAAAAAGCGATGCGCTACGAAGTCTCCGGCACCGTGATGCAGACGCTCTCGATTACGCTCGACCCGGGCGAGATCGTCGTCAGCCAGACGCATGCGATGGCGTGGATGACCGATGCGATCGAGATGGATACGCACACCGGCGGCGGTCTCTTCGCTGGGCTCAAGCGCGCGTTCAGCGGCGGCAGCTTCTTCATCACGGAATATAGCGCGCGGGCGCGGGCCGAGGTTGCCTTTGCGCCGCGCTTTCCCGGTCAGATCATCCCCATGAAGCTCGCCCCCGGCCAGTCGATCGTCTGCCGCAAGGAGACGTTCCTGTGCGCCGAACGGTCGGTCAGCCTCGACATCGTGCTCCAGCAGCGGCTCGGCGCCGGCCTGTTCGCGGGCGAGGGCTTCATCCTCCAGCGCGTGACCGGGCCGGGCACGGTGTGGCTCGACCTGTCGGGCGAGGTGATCGAGAAGACGCTTGCCGCCGGCGAACGGCTGCGCGTCCATGCCGGCCATATCGGCATGCAGGATCCGACCGTCTCGACCGACATCCAGATGATCCGCGGCTTCCGCAACATGCTGTTCGGCGGCGAGGGCCTGTTCCTCGCGACGCTTAGCGGGCCAGGCCGGATCTGGCTCCAGTCGATGCCGATCCTGAACCTGGCCGAGGAGATCGCCCGGCACATGCCGTCGCGCGAGGCGACGGACGTGGGCGTCGGCGCCGGGATCGGGCGGATGGTAGGCGGCGGCGCGGCCGGCGCGGCGATCGGCGGCCTACTGGGCGGGTTGCTGGGCAACGAGTGACGTCCGCCGGCGGCTCTTGAACGCGAGGAGATCGGGCGGCGCTGCCCGGCGCGGGACCAGCCCACCTCGAAGTTGACCGGCGCCGGGCGGATATTTACGCGTGCCGGACAATCGATGCGGAGGGGGACAGATGAGCGACGCACCGCCGCAGGAATGGCTCGAAACCGCGCTCCGCGTTACCGGCCATTTCGAGGACGCGCATGACCCGCTCGGCGCGGTGACCGGCGACTTCGACGGCATGGGCATTTCGCTCGGCGTACTGCAGTGGAATATCGGCTCGGGCTCGCTTCAGCCGATGGTAAAGGCGATCGGCCAGGGCGTGACCCGGCGAGCGATGCCGAACTATGGCGACGATCTCTGGCAAGCCTGTACCAGCCCGGTGAACGCCGGCCTCGCCACCTGCCGCGGCTGGCAGAACGGCGCGGCGTTGCGGCCGGACGTCCTGGCCGAGCTCAAGGCGCTCGCCCATGGCCCCGACTTCGTGGCCCGGCAGTTGGCCCGCGCCGGCGACGTGGCACAGGCTGCGTTCGTCGCCGCCAAAGCCTATTGCCGGCTCGATCCCGCTTATGCCGACGTGACCAAGCACCTGTTCTGCTGGTTCTTCGACCTCTTCACGCAGAATGGCGGGCTGATGGGCCTGAGCTATGTCGACGTCGAGAACTTCGTCGCCGGCCACGGCAAGGCGCGGGCCGACGACGTGATCTGCGACTGGCTGGCGGCACGCGGCAGCAAGGAGGCGGGTTACCGCGACAGCGTCGCCAATGCCGCTTTGTGGCGAGACAAGGTGCCGGCCGACAATCTCTCGCTGTTCGTGCTGAGCTTCCTGCGCGCCCAAAAAGCGCGGATCGACTATCGCGGCGACGTCCTCAACCGCAAGGCGACGATCGCGATCGGCAAGGGCTGGGTGCATCGCGACCAGCACGATCTCACGCGGCTGCTCGGCTGAACCGGGCCCTCCGGCCGGTTATGATCCTCTTAACCTATCGGGTGTAATCGCCCCTCTTACGGTGCATGGTGCATCGGTAAGGGATACCCGGGGGGGTATAGCGATGAAGCGTGCAGCCTACATGCTGCTGACGGCTGCTGCCGTTGGCGGAACCCTTGTCGCCAGCCCGGCGGTGGCCGGCGAAGGAAGCCGGGCCTGCCCGGATCGGAGCGACCATCCGCAGCTCGTGTGCGGTTCGGATACGTGCCTCCGCCTGGAGACGATGCGGGTGTGCGACGGCGAGCGCCAGCACGCCGCGCGGTCGCCGGCCCACGCGCGGCGAGTCAGCACCGAGGAATGGTCGCAGCGCCGCCTCGAGCAGCTGATCGCGAGTATCGACTGAGCGCTTGCAAATGAATTCGCGCCGATCCGCGCGCGCGTTTCAGCGTTGAAATCCGCTGCCGCAAAGCCACGCTAGAAGGCGCGGGCGGCAAGCAGCGAGGTAGCGCGTGATCGAAGGCAGGCTGTTGCTGGGCGCGGTGCTGCTCGGCGCCGTTCCGGCGGCGCTGTCGGCGCAGGCCGCGCCGCAGACACCCGACCCCGTATCGCGCCGCACGGCACCGGCCGATCCCGACGAGGAGGAGCCGACGATCGTCGTCACCGGCCAGCGCCAGCCCGGCGCGGTGGTCGGCGACATCCCGCCCGAGGTGCAACTGGGCCCGGCCGACGTGCGCTCCTACGGCGTCAGCACCATTACCGACCTGCTCGCCGAGCTCAGCCCGCAGACGACCAGCGGCCGCGGCCGCGGCGGCGAAGCGCCGGTGGTGCTGCTCAACGGCCGCCGCATATCCGGCCTCGCCGAAATCCGCGACATCCCGACCGAGGCGATCCTGCGCGTCGACATCCTGCCTGAGGAGGTCGCGCTCAAATACGGCTATGCCGCCGACCAGAAGGTCGTGAACTTCGTGCTGCGCCGCCGCTTCCGCGCCATCACCGGCGAGGCGCAGGCGGGCACCTCGACCGATGGTGGCGGCAGCAGCGGCAAAGGCGAGTTCGACCTGCTGCGCATCAACGGCGACGGCCGCTTCAGCCTCGACGTCGACTATCAGAACAGCGCCGCCTTGCGCGAGAGCCAGCGCGACATCCTGTCCGACGCGCCGGCAGTGCCCTTCGCCTTCGCCGGCAACGTCACCGCGCCCAGCTCTGGCGCCGAGATCGACCCGGCGCTGAGCGCGCTCGCCGGCCGGACCGTGACCGTCGCCGCTATTCCCGCCGGCCTCGCCGGCGCGCCGACGCTCGGCCAGTTCGCCGCCGGCGCCGGCGCCGCCAACGTCAGCGACATCTCGCGCTACCGCACGCTGCGGCCGGCGACCGACGATCTGTCGGTCAACGCCGTGATCAATCGCACCATCTTCGGCACGATCTCGGCGACGCTGAACGGCAGCTTCGAGGCAACGGGAAGCGATGCGCTGCGCGGCTATCCGGGAGCGAGCTTGCTGGTGCCGGCCGGCGATCCCTTCTCGCCGTTCGGCTATCCCGTCGTGGTGGAC
>CAXTTP010000282.1:1149-3860 GCA_964247195.1 uncultured Sphingomonadaceae bacterium | reverse complement strand
GCGCTTCAGATTGTCCGCCGTCTCCTCGGGGTTGAACACCACCGCCGTGTAGAAGAAGCAGAAGAAGATGATCCCGAACGCGTAGAGCGCCATGTAGAGCGGCGTGCCGTGCGCCAGATACTGGTTAAGCGTGATCAGGAAATCGCCCCAACGGCTCTCGCCGGAAACGCGCTGGCCGGCGAACTGGGTGATCGTCAGCGGCATGAGCAACAGCGACGAGGCGAAGATCGGCGGGATCACGTTGGCGGTGTTGATCTTGAGCGGCAGGAAGCTCTTGTCGCCCTGCTGCATGCCGCGCGCGGTCTGTCGCTTTGGATATTGGATCAGCACGCGCCGCTGGGCGCGCTCCATGAAGCAGATGAACAGAATCAGGCCGAGCGCCAGCGCCAGCACGCCGATGATGATCAGCGGCGACAGCGATCCGGTGCGGCCGCCCTCGAAGACCTTGCCGAGCGCGATCGGCAGCTGCGCGACGATGCCGGCCATGATGATCAGCGACACGCCGTTGCCGATGCCGCGGCTGGTGATCTGCTCGCCCAGCCACATCAGGAACATCGTGCCGCCGATCAGCGAGATGACGGTGGTGATGCGGAACAGCATGCCGGGCTGGACGACCGCCGACATGCCTTCCGAAGCACCCCAGCTCTCCAAACCGACGGCGATGAAATAGCCCTGGATCGCGGTCAGCAGGACGGTGCCGTAGCGGGTATACTGGTTGAGCTTCTTGCGCCCGCTCTCGCCCTCCTTCTTGATCGCCGCCAGCGTCGGCGACAGCGAGGTCGCGAGCTGGATGACGATCGAGGCAGTGATATAGGGCATCACGCCGAGCGCGATCAGGCTCATCCGGTTCAGCGAGCCGCCGGAAAAGGTGTTGAAGAAATCCAGCACGCCGCCGCGCGTCGTCTCGAACAAGGTGGAGAGCGCGCGCGGGTCGATGCCCGGCAGCGGCACATGGCTCAGCAGCCGGAAGACGATGAGCGCGCCGACAGTGAACCACAGCCGCTTCTTGAGGTCGGTCGCCTTCGCGAAATTGGCGAGGCTGACGTTGGCGGCCAGTTGTTCGGCGGCGGATGCCATGATTGTCGATCCCGAGAAAAATTAAGGCGGCGGGATGCCCGAGCCCCCCGCCGCCTTCATATAGGAGACGCCCGCGGCTTGTCTAAGCCTCTGAGCGCCGGCGCGCGTGTCAGGACTTGCGGAGCTTGACCGTGTTCTTCTTCGCCGCCGCCTTCTCGGACGCCGGTACGACCTCGATCAGCTCGATCGATCCGCCGGCCGCCTCGATCGCGGCCTTGGCCGACGCGCTCGCGCCGGCGACGCGGAAAGCGAGCTTCGCGGTGAAATCGCCCTTGGCGAGGATGCGTACGCCGTGCTTGCCGCCGCGGCCAACACCCGCCGCCTTGAGCGCGTCATGGTCGATGGTGCCGTCGGCGCCGAGCGTGCCGGCATCAACCAGGCGCTGGATCGCGCCTAGGTTGACCTCGGCATAGTCCTTGGCAAACCGGTTGTTGAAACCGCGCTTCGGGATCCGCATGTGGAGCGGCATCTGGCCGCCCTCGAAGCCGTTGATCGAGACGCCCTCGCGGCTCTTCTGGCCCTTCTGGCCGCGTCCGGCGGTCTTGCCGAGGCCGGAGCCGATGCCGCGGCCGACGCGTACCCGGCTCTTGCGGGCGCCGGGATTGTCCTTGATCTCGTTGAGCTTCATGTCGTGCACTCGCTTTCGCTAGGTTCGCGCAAATACGTGCCGGAGGGGCGTAGTATCACCGGCCCTTGTTAACGCCGGGCGGACTACCCCGGCGCGGCATTGTTCCGGTCGATGGAGCCAGAGCCGGCGTGGCTACGCCTGTTCCGTCACCTTGACCATGTGCTGCACCTTGCGGATCATGCCGCGAACCTCGGGGCTATCCTCGAGCTCGCGGGTGCGGTGCATCTTGTTGAGGCCAAGCCCGACCAGCGTCGCCCGCTGGTCAGGGGTGCGGCGGATCGGCGATCCGGTCTGGGTCACCTTGAGAGTCTTTGCGCCATCTTGGGCCATCGTGCTTACTCCACCACCGCCGCGGCGTCGGCCTCGGCGTCCGGCGCGGACGCGCCGCCGCGGCCGAGCAGATCGGCGATCTTCTTGCCGCGGCGCTGCGCCACCGACTTGGGCGAGGTCTGCTCGGTGAGCGCCTCGAACGTCGCGCGGATCATGTTGTACGGATTGTTCGTGCCGACCGACTTGGTGACGACGTCGTGCACGCCCAGGCTCTCGAACACGGCCCGCATCGGGCCGCCGGCGATGATGCCGGTGCCGGACGGTGCCGCGCGGACATAGACGCGGCCGGCGCCGAAATGGCCCATGCCGTCATGGTGGAGGGTGCGGCCCTCGCGCAGCGGCACGCGGACCATCGCCTTCTTGGCCGCCGCGGTCGCCTTCGAGATCGCCTCCGGCACCTCGCGCGCCTTGCCATGGCCGAAGCCGGCGCGGCCCTTGCCGTCGCCCACGACGACCAGCGCCGCGAAGCCGAAGCGCTTGCCGCCCTTCACCGTCTTGGAGACGCGGTTGATGTGGACCAGCTTTTCGACGAGCTCCTCGCCGCCATCGTCCTGGCCACCGCCACGACGATCGTCGCGACGACCACGGTTGCCACCGCGCTGATCGCGATTGCCGCCGGGGCCACGACCGCCGCCGGGGCCGCCGCGTCCGCGACCGCCACCGGGGCCACCACGGC
>CAXTTP010000282.1:0-1139 GCA_964247195.1 uncultured Sphingomonadaceae bacterium | reverse complement strand
TCTCGACGAATTCCTCGCCGCCCTCTTCCTGGTTGCCGCCGCGATTGCCGTCGCGGCGATTGCGGTTGTTGCCGTCACGGCCACCACGGCCGCCGGGGCCACCGCCACGCCCGCCGCGCGGACCACGCGGCCCGCGACCGGGACGCTGCTCGCCCTGCGCCTCCTGCGGAGCGCCCTCGGCGCCGGGCGCCTGGATGTCGGTTTCGTCAGCCATCTAGAACTCCAATCCGCCTTCACGGGCGCCCTCGGCCAGCGCCTTGACGCGGCCGTGGAACAGGAAACCACCGCGATCGAACACCACCCGCGTCACGCCCGCCGCGCTCGCCTTCTCGGCGACACGCTTGCCTACCGCGGTGGCGGCGTCGCAGGTCGCGCCGGTCTGGCCGCGCACGTCCTTGTCGAGCGTCGAGGCGGACGCGAGCGTGTGGCCGGCGGCATCGTCGATCACCTGCGCATAGATGTGCCGGCCCGAGCGATGGATCGACAGCCGTGGGCGCTGCCCGCCCTTGGCGCGAAGCGCGGTACGGACGCGCTGGCGCCGCTTCGCGAAGCTCGAAAGATCCTTGGCCATTACTTCTTCTTCCCTTCCTTGCGGAAGATGAACTCGCCGGCATATTTGATGCCCTTGCCCTTGTAGGGCTCGGGCTTGCGCCAGCGGCGGATCTCGGCGGCGACCTGGCCGACCTTCTGCTTGTCGATTCCGGAGATGTTGACCGTCGTCTGGTCTGGCGTCGCGATCGTGATGCCTTCCGGCACCGCATAGTCGACGTCGTGGCTGTAGCCGAGCTGCAGCTTCAGGTTCTTGCCCTGAAGATTGGCGCGGTAGCCGACACCCGTGATCAGCAGCTGGCGGGTGAAGCCGTCGGTCACGCCGGTGACGAGGTTCTGCACCAGGGTGCGCTGCATGCCCCAGAAAGAGCGCGCCCGCTTGGTGTCGCCGACCGGCTGGACCGAGATCCCGCCATCCTCGACCGCATAACTCACCTCGTCGGCGAGCGGCAGCGTCAGCGTCCCCTTGGGACCCTTCACCGAGAGCTGCTTGCCCTCGATCGTGGCCGTCACCCCGGCGGGGATCGGGACCGGCTTCTTACCGATACGCGACATGATCAGAATACCTCGGCCAGCACTTCGCCGCCGAC